>CALNBW010000312.1 GCA_937874815.1 uncultured Bacillota bacterium
AGCCAAGAGCGAATCGTAACGGTCGCCTAAGAAGCGGTGCACCAAAGGCTGCCCAAAGAACCGGGCCAATGAAAAAGCGATCATCGCTCCCAGGGTAAAGCCCGCCAAGTTCAAAATGAAACCCCGCATTGCACCAAATACATAGCCACCAACAAGGCCAACAACCAAGCCTGGTAAAGGGGCAATGACAACCTGGGTTGCCATCAGCAGCACAAAGACAAAGGGGGCCCAGAAACCAGCTTCGTCTAGATAGGCTTCTAGTGTTGCGCGATCAGTGCTGATGTGGTAAATCGTAGGGCCATAGAAGTAGCCAAAGGCTACTACAGCTATTGCTAACAGAATCCCGATGACAATGCGCTTCATTCTGTCTCTCCCCTCTATGCTTGGGTGGTGTAGGGCATCAGTTCTGGCTCTGCAATTGGGCCAGATAGGCCTTGCGAGCCAAGAAGAAGTATATTAACTGTAGTAAGGCGTAGGTGCCAGCTACCATGGCGCTTGCCGGAATCACTGCTAGTTGTGGCCATAGGTTTGACAGTGTTTTCATGGCGAAAGCGGTGTGCAGGGCGCCGATAGCTACGGGTAGGAAAAAGAGAACGCCTAGCTCCCGGTTAACTATACGCAGCCTTTCCCGCTGGGTGATGCCGATATCCCGCAGGGTGGAATGCTGTCTTTTATCCATATCGATTTCAGTGAAGAGTTTAAAGTAGAGTAAGCTACCACAGGCTACGAAAAACAAGAAACTGACGAAAACCCCGATAAACATGGTGAGAGCGCCCGTGTTGCGAATGGAGGCATACATCTCGGCGCGGTTGACGACCCAATCCAACCCGTCAGGTAAGGCCGTGGTAACTAGGCTTTGCGCATTGGTCAGTTTGTGCCAGTTGCGAGTCTCAAAGCACAAGTGATGCAGCAACTGCCGCGTATCTTGAGCTCCCAGGAGCTGTTGATATACTGCGTCAGGAACTACTAGGGTGCGGCTGAAATACAGCAGTGATCGGTTCAAATACTCAACCTGCCGCAAGTCACTTGTCTCAGCAGCAACGCTGACTATGCCATCACCTTGCGGCCCATCTAGTTTGTCATTGGAGCAAAAAAGAAGCACTGCTGAGTTGGGTTCCAAGGAGATAGCTGGCAAGTGCGTCGCGATTTTGGCTGCAGCCACATAATCCTGTTCAGAAACGATAGCTACGTTCTGTTTTTGCCCATCCCCATCCAGTTGTAGGCTGCCAGACAAAGCCGCGATGTGCTGCCAATCGACCCGCTCGCCCAGGCTCCGTTCCAAAGCAACAGCAACCTGCTCGCCTACCGCCGGCAACGCGCTGGGTTCAACATTATCATTTGCCCTAAGCATCACCGCAAAACCATATTCCTCTAGGGCCATGGAACGAGCGCTTTGCAACAGGGTGTTAAAAGTGCCTAAAGCGGTGCAAACGACAGCGATAAGAATGGCGCTGGTAAAGATAATGCGGGCATTCTCTCGCAAACGAAAAGTGAGGCGATTTAAGGTGATCATGTTGGTACCACGGAAATAGATGCCGCCTCTTTTCTCCAGCCAGCGGCAAACAGCCACGCCCCCTTGGCCAACAACCAGATACGTGCCGCCGATAACCAAACCTAGAATAGGCAGCATATTCTCCGTCAGGTTGCTAAAGTTTGTATGCACAGCTTTTGCATAGCCCCAGCTGACTAGCAGAAGGCCTAGAACGAATAAAAGAGGACGCCAGCGCGGCGGACTTTTCGCCTGCCGTTTGGCCACCAGTAGTTCGCGCACACTACTTTGGCGCAGATGGAAAACAGCGACTATCGATAATACTGTAAACACCGCCAGAAAGGTGGCCACTGTAATCAGAACTGCTAGTTGCGGCACGAAAAAGTAAATCGGGTTTGGAACCGCGAGCAGAACACTCATGGCCATGAAAAATAGCTTAGAAAGAAGTATACCACTTACTAGGCCAACCGCGATAGACAGGGTTGAGATCACTGCATACTCAAACCAAACCATACTGCGCTGTTGACGCTCAGTCATGCCTAGAAGCGTGAGCAAACCGAATTCCTGCTTACGGGACCGCAAGAAGGCGTTAGTGGAATAGAGAATAAAGACGAATGAGAAGACAAGGATAACCACCTCGGCAGCCACCATGCCTTCCTGTACTGCCTCTTTGGCACCGCCCAGAATATAGCCGTCCATGACGGCCGGGTGCAACACGAAGCTCAGGAAAAGATAGAAGACAAACACTGAGAAGGTGCAGCTAAGGAAGTAGGCCAGATAACGGTGCCAATTGCCCTTAATGTTGCTGATTGCTAAGTGACGCAGTGTCATGGCTACTCCCTCCCATTAGTGACAAGACATCCAGAATCTGCTGATAAAACGCCTGCCGGTTGCTGCCGCGCCTTACTTCGGTATAGATACGCCCATCGCGGATAAAGAGTATCCGCTGGCAATAGCTAGCAACCAGTGGATCATGGGTCACCATGGTCACAGTAACATTCCGCTCTTCGTTTTGCCGAGAATCTCCATCAGTTCTTTCGCCGCCTTAGAATCGAGGTTGCCTGTCGGTTCATCTGCCAACACCAGCATGGGCTGATGAATGAGGGCTCGAGCAGTGGCTGCCCGCTGCTGTTCACCGCCGGAAGTCTGGCTGGGCCGCTTGTCCAAAATGTGTTCTATATTGAAACTGCTGGCCACCGCTTTTAGCTTTTGCATGATTTCCGGAACAGGCACTTTATCTAGAGCCAGAGGCAGGATAATGTTATCTTTAATTGTCAAGGTATCTAGTAGGTTATAGTCTTGAAAGATGAAACCTAGTTGGCGACGCCGAAAGAGGGCTAGGGCGTCTCCCTGCAACTGACGCGGGTTGGTTCCTTTCAGTTCCACCACTCCCGCAGTGGGTTCATCGATGGTAGCCAGAATATTGAGCAGGGTCGTCTTGCCGCTGCCCGAGGGCCCCATGATACCCACAAATTCGCCTTCTTTTACCTGCAGGTCAACTCCATCTAGGGCTTGGTGGCGGGCAGTGCCGCGGCCACCATATACTTTGGAGATTGCTTTTGCTTCGAGCACTATCATGTGTTTGACCTCCCAAACTGCTTACTAACTATACTTTACTAGAGCGCCCTACTCTACTTCCAGTTCTCTGGCTTACAGACCAACAGCCTGACTTACATTGCTGTAAGCCAGGCTGTTGTGGAGGGCTGTCTACTCTGCCTGCAGGCGGTGCAGGTGATCATGGGCCACGA
>CALNBW010000313.1 GCA_937874815.1 uncultured Bacillota bacterium
CGTCCTTGACGCCCTGTCGCTCATTCTGGGTTATCGGGCCTCAACGGACCTGATTCGTGCTGGGGCAGAGAAGGCAGCGGTGCAAGCTATTTTCGAAGTCAGTGATTTGCCGGCGGCTTATGTTGACTTAATAGAGGAAGGACAGCTGATCATTGCTCGGGAAGTGAGTCAAAACGGTCGTAGTGTTGCCCGCATCAATGGTCAGCTGGTTACCATCGGCACCTTGCGCGAGCTGGGGAATTCGTTAGTGGATCTGCACGGGCAGCATGAACATCAGTCATTGTTACAGGTTGCCAAGCATCGGGAGGTATTAGATCGATTTGCCGGTGCGCCGGTACTGCACTTATTAGAGGAAACGGCGAAAGCGGCTGCCCTTTACCGGGAAACCGAGACCCAGCTACGAGAGTTAATGGGGGATGGGCGCGAGCGGCAGCGCCGCCTGGAGATGTTACGTTTTCAGATGGATGAAATCGCGGCCGCCGCCTTGCAGCCAGGGGAAGAAGATGATTTGCTGGCCGCCCGCCAACGTTTGGCTAATTTTGAACGTTTACATCAGGCGGTGGGACAAGCCTACCAGCTTCTGTACCAAGGCGCACATGGATTGCCGTCTGTTTGCGATCAACTGGCTGAGGCAGTGGCGGAGTTAACCCATGTGGAACGCTTTGATGCTGAGCTAGCTCAATGGGGCAAAACCTTACAGGAGGCACTCTATAGCATAGAGGATGTGGCCCGTAGTTTGAGGGTTTACCGAGACAATCTGACTTACGATGCAGGAGCTTTACAGTCAGTAGAACAGCGCTTAGATGCACTCAACCGGCTAAAACGCAAGTATGCTGATTCTGTCGCTGGAGTTATTGCTTATGGAGAAGCGGTTGCGGCTGAGATAGAGCGTATCGAGAACAGTACTGAGCTCGTTGCCGGCTTGCAGACCGAACTAGAACAACAGGCCACCGCCTATCAGGCCTTAGCTAGCCAGCTTTCGCAGCACAGGCAACAAGCAGCCGCTGCACTAGAACAGCAGATGCAAAAGCAACTGGCCGACTTAGGATTAGCAAATGCCGTCCTCACCGCGGCTATTAGGACACAGCCTGATGCCAAACCTCACCCTTTGGGCCAAGATGAAATTGAGTTCATGTTTAACGCCAACCCCG
>CALNBW010000314.1 GCA_937874815.1 uncultured Bacillota bacterium
CTGCTGTAGGCACGATTGGCGCTAGCCTGTGCCCTAAGCACATCCCGCAGCCAGAGCAGAATTCGCTTTATAAACTCCTAGTGCGACAGCCCCCCTACAGTTCTCCCAAGGGTTTAGTGTTCATCTTCATGCGGTTTTATAGCGACAATGCCGCTATCTTCTTGCCACATCGCGACCTCGCCATCGATGGTAGCCACGTATTCAGTGTAGGTTAGACCCCACCAACCGGGTGAGAAGCCCACTACTTCGCCTTGCTTAATTTGATCTCCCACTGATTTGAAGACAAAGCCTTCTAATATACCGTCAATTACCGGCAGCTGCATTACTTGCCACCCTTGCGCTAGTTTTTCTTCGAAAATAAGGTGGTGGCGCTTAAGGGTGGTCACGCGGTTTGAAAGCAGCGGAATCGGTTGGTCATAGAGTAACTGGTTAACAGTAGCCCGTCGTGCCAAAGCGGCTGGGGCAGCTATTGCCAGGGTATAGGCGAGGGCCACGCGCCAGCTCAATGACAGGATATGCTGGGGGGCGATGGCCAGAATAACGCCGCGGGCCTGCATGATTCCGCTCACCAAGTAAGCCAAGCCAATGCCTGACGCGAGCCCCAACACGGCAGTTACCACACCATTGATCAGGAATAGCCCCCAAAGCTCCCGCGGCATCAGTCCTAAGCCTTTTAACACCGATAGCTCTCGTTTGCTGTCGATGAAGGATAGCAGTAAGGCAGTGAGCACGCCTAGGGTAAGAAAGACAAAAATAAGCAGCACTAAGTTGCCAAACCCCTGATAGGTATCGCGTAAAGCCTGTTGGGCCACAACTTGTGCCTGTTGGTTGGTGATAATCAAAGAGTCGGGGTAAAAGCGTGCCAGTGCGTCACGGGCGGACTGCATTTTTAGTTGCTCAACTAGATCATAAAGAAAAACATTGTAGCCAGTTGACGCAAGCAAGGGCTGAATATCTTGGGCTAACACGAGTAGATGGCCAGTCGCCGAACTGGAATCAAAGCTATCCGCAATAGTTAGCGTTATGGTGTTTTTCGTTTCTGATCCGGAGAGTGTTAATTCCCCGCTAGTTGGTAGCCCCAAACCGCTGGCTAGGCGCTGGTTTATCAACACTTGCCCCGTTTGGGGAAGTGGTCCGCGATAGCTTGCTTCTGGTTGTAGCGCTAAGACGCTTAACTGTCCGTAGGGAGAATTGAGTCGCAACGAGCGCGCAGCGGCTTGCAGCTCGGGGGTAGGACGCGACTTCCAGGCCCCGGTGGGCTCCACCGCAGTTGGGAGCAGTTCATCGTCGGGCAGTTCAACCTGAAAATCTGTTAGTAATGCTAGTTCTGTTGTTTGACGGCTGTAGCTAAGGCCCACCTGCTCCATATAGCTTTGGTAAATCAGGTAAGCTGAGCAAGTTAAGCAGGTGAGTAGCAAGGCCGCGAGGTGAATTCTCCAACCTGCCTGCAGGCGTTGCTTGGCTAGGCGTAGCATTCTGGTCATTGGCTGACTACCGCACCGTCTTGCATAGCAATCACTTGATCTGCAAATTCAGCTAGACTAGGATCATGGGTAACCATAACAAAAGTCTGGCCTTCTTGTTGGTTGAGTTCCTGAAAAAGCGCTACGATGCCGTCCCGAGTCTTGGTATCCAGATTGCCGGTTGGTTCAT
>CALNBW010000315.1 GCA_937874815.1 uncultured Bacillota bacterium
GGCCACGTTGGCGGAGCTAATAGTTAAGATAGGCGCCGATGCCACACCGTATGAAAAGCATATGGGAAAGATTGAGCGGAGCCTGAACAAGATGGGTGGGCAACTGCAGTCTATCGGCGGCAAGCTTTCTGCAGGTCTTACGGCTCCATTAGCTGCCCTTGGCACCGCTTCGCTCACTATGGCCGGCAATTTTGAACAGGGGATGAATCGTGTTGCGGCCGTATCAGGAGCAACAGGGGATAAGTTTCAGCGATTGCGTGATCAGGCCAAGGAACTAGGCCGTACTACCCAGTTCTCTGCTACCGAAGCTGCTGATGCCATGGGATTCTTGGCTATGGCTGGTTTTAAGGCAGATGAGATCCTAGGGGCTATGCCTGACACACTGCAATTAGCGGCAGCGGCACAGATGGACCTTGGCCGCGCAGCTGACATTGTTAGTAACATCTTGACTGGCTATGGGCTTGAAGTGGAGCAGCTGGGGCACGCGAATGACGTCCTAGTTAAGGCTATGACTAGCACTAACGTTGACCTTGAGATGCTGGGCGAGTCGATGAAGTATGTGGGGCCGGTGGCCAGCGGCATGGGGCTGCAGTTTGAAGAAGTTGCGGCCGCGGTAGGTATGCTAGGTAACGCGGGTATTCAAGGATCTATGGCCGGCACTGCTTTGCGTGGTGCTATTAGTGCGCTAGTGAATCCCACTAAAGCAGCAGCAACAAGGATGGATGCCTTAGGTATAAAGGCTTTAGACTCTAGCGGCAAGATGCTGCCCCTAGACAATATTATTCGGCAGCTAGAGAATAGCGGTGCCAGCGCGGCTGACATGATGGCGCTCTTTGGCCAGCGGGCCGGTCCAGCTATGGTGGCATTAGTGGACCAGGGCGCAGATTCTTTGGCTAATCTGACTGCCGAACTTGAGACTAGCGGGGGCGTAGCAGAGAGTATAGCTAAGACACAGATGCAGGGTTTCAAGGGCTCAGTTATTGAGCTTAAGTCGGCCTTTGAAGGGTTAATGATTGCCATTGCTGATAGCGGTCTGCTGGAATGGGCCACGAACATTGCCCAGCGGTTTACTGATTTTGTTCAAGGGTTGGCGGAGACTAACCCTGAGCTGCTGAGGTTGGCATCTATTGCTGGTATAGTGTTGGCATCTTTGGGGCCGTTGTTGTTCATGGCCGGAACTGGGTTGAAAACGTTCAGTGGCCTTGCAGGAGCTGCCAGATTGGTTGCTGGTGGGCTCGGCAACGTTGCCGGTATAGGAGCTAAGCTAGCAGAAGGCTTTGGCTTATGGGCAGGTGGCGCTGGTTCTTTTGGTGAAGTCATCACTATGCTAGCGGGTGGCCCGATGGGCTTAATTATTGCAGCTGTTGCCGCACTGACAGCTGCCTTTGTGTATCTATGGACTACAAACGAGGATTTCAGAGAGGCAGTCATGGAGATATGGACCATGATTACTACTGCCTTGGGCGACATATGGCAGTCGTTGAGCGAGACTCTACAGTTCATCTGGGGGCACATAGTTGAGATAGCGAAGGTCATCTTCGCAGAGTTCGCGGTCTTCTGGGAGACATGGGGCGGGACAATATTGGCGTTAGCCTCTAGTATTTGGAGCCAGATAAAGCTGGTAATAGAAACAGCGGCTAACCTGATCAAAGACGTTATTGGCTTGGTGTTAGCGGTGATCCGTGGGGACTGGGAAGAGGTGTGGACTCGTATCCAGGGCATTGCCGAGACTATTTGGTCTGCTATTACGGGCACTGCCGAAAACTTAGGAAATGCGCTAAAGGCCATTTTTCAGGGGATAGTGACCTTCATAGAGGGAATCTTCAAGGGCATCATCAATTTCATCATTGGGCAGCTGAACAAGGTGATCGATGCGGCCAACTGGGTGATTGGTCAGTTGAATAAGATCTCATTTAGCTTACCCTCTTGGATCCCCGGTTTAGGCGGTAAGTCGTTCGGCATTAACATCTCGCTATTGTCGCATATCCCTCAGTTGGCAGAAGGCGGCATTGTCACGTCCCCTACCTTGGCACTGATAGGCGAAGCCGGGCCGGAGGCGGTTATGCCTTTGAGCCGTATGGACGCCACTCAGGGGCCGCAGGTAGTCATTCAATGGTCTAGTATAGCTAGACCGTCTGATAGCGAAATTAGGCAGGTTGCGGAGCTGGTGGATGGGTATTTGGGTGGCAGGCTGGGGGCGCGGTTAGCATGAGTTTAATCGTAACGCTAACGCGCCCTGGCGGCCAACCAGAGAATGTAACAGGCAAGCTGTTAGGAGGTTCGCTGGATCTGGGTCGGTCTTTGGGGGACGAGGGTGCTTCTTGCTCATTCTCGCTGCTTAATGCTGCTGAGCCATTACCATTAGCACAGGTCTCGGTCAGCTGGGGCAGTGTGCCCATATACCGCGGCCAGATTATCGATCGCGATCGCTCGAACCCGAGGGGTGCCGATCTGATAATTACTAAGCCGCAAAGCTCCGATGCAGTACAAATGCTAGCCCGCCGACTGGTGGCGGAAGTCTATGAAGAGCGGCCAGCTGGTGAGATAGTGGCTGACCTATTTGATAAATACATGCCTGAAGTTGCCGCGGATCAGGCGCAGCTGCAACTGATTACCACACCCTTAACCTTCGCTTTCAACTATGTCCCTCTACTTGAGTGTACGCGCAGGGTTGCAGAGGCCGCGGGAACCTATTGGTTTTTGCATCCTGATGGGGGATTAAGGTTCTTCCAAACATACTCCGGCAGTCAGGTGGAGTATAGTCCCAAGGCCATTGTGGATGGCTCCTTGCGGGATCGTGTAAGTGCCGGCGAATTTGCTAACCGGGTATGGGTATTCGGGGCTAAGCAAGCATCACCTGGCTACAAGATAATGGTGTTCAGCGGAGATAGCACTGTTTTCCCATTGGGCTATGAGCCTAACTATGTACAAGTACGTGTAGATGGAGCCACGAAGAAGGTCCTACTCAAAGAAAACGACGATGGCAGCGCCGAGTTCCTGGTAGATAAGAAGGCGAAACTTGTTACCGCTAAGCAAGAATATCCGGGAGCGGCCGTTGAGATCAAGTTCAGGCCAACGGTTGAGATCGTGGATTATTTTGAAGACCTAGCTAGCATGCGGACCTACGGCATTTACGAGAAGGCGATCAAGGATAGGACAATTACTGATAAGCTAACTGCTCGCCAGCGCGGCCGAGCGGCATTACGCCAGCGGTCGCGGCCGAAGGCTATTTTGTCATGGCAGACGCGTGATTGGCAGGTGTATCCTGGGCAACCGGTGGTCCTATCTTATCCGAGTCTTAATACTAACGGCGTTTTCCGCATCACAAGCGTTGACACGACCTTCAGGAGTTTGGGTGACGATCGCTGGGACGTGCTAGCTAGCATTACGGCCGAGGAGGTGTAGCAAGTGGAACAGACGCTGTCGGGCCAGCTGAGCCAGTTGGCTAGGCGCGTAGATGCACTAGAAGAAGAGCAGGTCAACATCGAGAGCATTAGCCGGATCATCAAAACTTACCAAAACATTCGTATTGCCATTCGCGTGCGGGCTATCCGCTTGCACACCTACCTGGTCTGCAGTGAACATCTGATGTGTAGTGAGGAGCTGATAATATGATCACCCAGGCAGGGATCCAGAGGATACTCGATCTGCTAGACATAGATGTGACCCATATTGCCCTCGATGCCGGCACACCTACTGAGGCTGGACTGCAGGACGAGCACTTCCGGCAAGCCCTCACTGCACCAGTCCGCGATGGCGCTATCAGCATCTATGAAGTCTACTTGGACGAAACCCAAGGCAATGGCCATACCGGTGGAATTGCCCTTATCGGGCAGGGAACAGATACACCGGGCACTGGCCAGCTCTTTTCGATTGATCCTGTGAACATTGATAAGACTAGTCTGCAGAGCTTAACCATTTCGATCGAAGTCAGTGTGGAGGTGGGCTAATGGCTTACAAGAAAACAGTTTGGGTTGAAGGGGAGACTCCACTTAGCCCGCTGAACTTCAATAACATGGAAGCGGGAATTGAAGGTGCTCACGCGCAACTTGGTGATTTAGTTACATTGCAAACCACTCACAAAGCAAGTCTAGTGGGGGCCGTAAACGAGCTTTTTACGTCTGTCAGTAATGGTAAGTCTCAAATCGCTACCGCCATTACTGGCAAGGGGGGGACGGCTACTGGTAGTGATACTTTTGCCCAACTTGCTACTGCGATAGGCAGGATAGGTGGAAAACTGGTTTCTATGCAGTCGGGGGTTGAATATTTAGGCTATGAGCGGATTATTAATGTTTCAGCAGTAAACCCACAGAGAGCAATATTATACATAAACCCTATAGGTAGCGACGCCAGAGTCATATCTGGCACACTAGAGTCATCAACCACTATTAAGTTTGTAGCCAACGCGACGGGCGTTTCCGCGAGGTGGTATCTAATAGAGTTTGACGACCAGTTGGTTAAATCTGTACAAAGAGGGGTAAGGCAAATATATAACAGCCCTGTCAGTGTTGCGATAAATCCTGTAAACAAGAGCAGAGCATTTGTTATTTCATCTTTGGATAGGGCAGGGACGGGGTCAGATAGTGCATATTTAGAGTCAAATACGAGCCTGAGGATTGAGTCAACGTCATCTGGCTGGGCAAACTGCTATTGGCAAGTCATCGAATTTAAGTAGAAAAGGGGTGGATATGTTATGTTTGTCTATGCACAACTAGATGAAAACAATATCTGCGTTGGTGTGTCTATGCTAGCTGGAGAAGTAGAAGCAGTCGATATGATTCCATTACCGATGTTTGATGTTGATTATGTCTACCGGAAATTCGATCACAAGACAGGACAATGGAGTGAGCAAAAATATGAGCCTGCTAGCACAGCCCCGTTAGATGAATTTGAGCAGGTGAAGCAACGTCTAAAGGCCACTGAGGACGCCTTGCTCGCACTCATGCTAGGGGGTGCTAGCTAATGGTTAAGTCACTAGCATACGCATTTATCAAGTTCCAATGGGAGCAGGGTAAATTAACTGCACTGCAGATGCAGATACTCACCTCACGAGAAAAACCACTAATCACTCAGGCAGAGGCTGATGAGATAGTTGCCCTGCCACAAGATTAGTGGCGCATAAGACCCATTAAGCGACAGACGAGCGACCCCCAGTGGTCGTTTTTTTAGTGCGCGCCGGTGCCGAGCTGGCCAGTTTGGAGGTGGTAACAGTGGAGTGGGAGAGGGTGTTTAAGGCAATAGCGGCAGCATTCGGTGCGCTTGCCGGCTATCTGTGGGGAGGTTGGTCAACAGCACTTGACTTGCTGCTAGCATTTATCGTTATTGATTATATCTCTGGCATTATTGCTGCCGGCATGGAATCGCGCTTATCTAGCTCAATTGGCTACAGGGGCATTTTCAAGAAGGTAGGCATTTTCATTGTAGTGGCCGCGGCGCACCTAGTTGATTGTGCCTTGGGAACTGCGCACACGTTTAGAGAGGCAGCTGCATTCTTCTACATGGCCAACGAGCTGCTTAGCATCGTGGAGAATGCAGGACGCATTGGGCTGCCGGTGCCGGGCATCTTGCAGCAAGCAATCGAAGTACTTCGCAAGAAAGGAGACGTTGAAGGTGCTAGTAATCGTTGACCCTGGCCATGGCGGCTCTGATCCAGGTGCGGTAGGCAATGGCCTGACAGAAAAAGATGTCGCCTTACAGATTAGCTTGTATCAGCGGGACCGGCTAAGAGAGTTAGGAATCTCTGTAGGTATGACGCGTGAGACGGACGTCAAGTTGATTCCTGCCGATAGGGCTAATATCGTTCGCAAGAGCGGCGCTCGCTATTGTCTATCGAACCACCTCAACGCTGGCGGTGGCCAAGGTGTCGAGGCGGTACACAGCATCTACGCTGATGGCATGCTGGCTAACGCAGTTGTTGACGCTATAGCCGCAGCTGGGCAGCCGCGCAGATTAACGCCTGTATACTTCAAGACGCTGCCCTTACCGCCACGCCGCGACTTCTACTATATGCACCGCGAAACCGGTGCGACCGAAGTGTTGCTGATTGAATACGGCTTTATCGATCACCCCGAGGATGCCGCCCGGCTCAAGGCCAATTGGAAGGTCTATGCCGAAGCAGCAATCAGGGGTTTTTGTTTGCACGCCAAGTTGCCCTATCAAGCGCCCAAGCCCCAGGCAGCTGATCCGCGGGAAGCGGCAATCTACGCGCTGCAGGAAGCCGGCATCATAAGTACGCCCGATTACTGGTTGGTCAACGCTAAACGTGGCCAGACCGTAAACGGTGAGTACGCGGCTGGGCTTATAGCTAACATGGCCAACTTCATCGGAAAGGAGGTGAGCAAAAATGATGGAATTTGAACTAGATCTGCAGGTGCTAAATTCATTGCTGCTCGTGCTATCAGTCATTCTAGTTGACACCCTGTTAGGGATCATCCGCGCTATCGCTAGGCAAGAGTTTGATGTGCGAGTGCTACCGCAATTTCTGCAGACTTCTGTGTTCCCCTACGTCGGTTCGCTTATCGTACTAGCGGTGTTCTCGTTTTTCGTACCAGAGATCAAGGCGCTGCTGATGACCGCTGCCGCATTCCTGCTCGCCAAATATCTTGCGGAGATTAAAGATAAACTGCAAGACATGATGATGCTATCGAAAGCTGACATTGAATTCTTTTGCCTAAAATGCCTTAAACACTCGATAAATACGGCTACCATAACCCCTCGGCTCATTTTATAACGCCTCTAAATGGCGCAGAGAACATTCCATATATGGTATTTATTGTGAAACTGTTTCTGCGCCCGGCCTCTAGATTTTTGATGTTCTAGGGTGCTTATTTTCTGCGCTAGCTTATCATAAATCCCTCCGAGTTCCCTCCAGGTTCCCTCCAACGGGGCCAAACTGGGCAAGTTGTGTCCCCTGAAACTATGGAGAAAAACCGACGAAACCCGATAATATTGCAATCGGGACTCGTCGGCAGCTATAGGGCATACGGTATGTCGCTCGCCTCACACGCGAGAGGTCACAGGTTCGAGCCCTGTTGCGCCCACCATACCGAAATACGATGCCGTAAGGGTTTTCAGCCCTTGCGGTGTTTTTGTTGTTGCGCCCACCTTCGCAGCGCATGAAACTAATTCAGCTTTAATACGTATTGCTAGGTAGGTGAACACTATAATACACAGGAGGTGGCGATTATGGTTCAATGGATCATCTTGGGTCTCATTGTCATTTTGGTCATTTATGTGATGTCTGCTTACAACCGGTTGGTGACGTTTAGGCAGCGTGTGAAGAACGCCTGGTCGCAAATTGATGTGCAGCTACGACGGCGCTATGATCTGATCCCTAACTTGGTCAACACGGTAAAGGGTTACATGACTCATGAGCGCGAGACATTTGAAGCAGTTACGGAGGCGCGTACGCGGGCGATGGCAGGCGGTGGCTCCCTGGCTGACCAGGCTAATGCGGAGAATGCCTTGTCTGGGGCCCTAAAAACACTGTTTGCTGTGGCCGAAAACTATCCGCAGTTAAAGGCGGACAGTAATTTCCGTCAGTTGCAGGAGGAACTGAGCAGTACAGAAAGCAAGATCGCTTTTTCGCGCCAGTTTTATAACGATACGGTGCAGCGCTACAACACCTATACGGAGATGTTTCCCAGCAATTTGATCGCTAACGCCATGGGCTTTACACCTGTTGATTACTTCAATTTGGATGCAGAGCCGGCGGCACGGGGGCCAGTTAACGTCGATTTCAAATAGGGGTGTGCTGCATGAAGAAGATCAGGCATAAAACCTGGTTACAGCTAGGCTCAGTTTTCTTGTTGATGCTACTTCTTGTGGGCGTCATGGTACCCCAGGCAGCTGAGGCGCGTTCTTTACAGTTTACTGAGCTCAAGATCGAAGCTGAGATACTTAATGATGGTTCCCTGGCGATTACTGAGTATCGTACGGCCAGTTTTAGCGGTACCTTCAGCGGTATGTATCAATGGATCAATAAGGCACCCGGAGTTACCATTGAAAATGTCACCCTTGGTGAGGCTGGTAAGCCCTATCGCTTCATTCCTGGGGCTACTACCCCCGGACCAGCCGATACCTATTATGTGGTAGATGAAGGGCGGCGGCTCTATATTGACTGGAGCTATGCCGCTACTGATGAGACGCGCACTTTCGTTCTCAGCTATAAAGTGTTGGGGCAGGTCAGATTACACGAGGATGTAGCTGAACTTTACTATCAGTTTGTGGGTGACCAGTGGGACTACGGTGTGCGGAAGGTTGTCGTAACCTTAACCCTGCCCGAGGGCGCGCAGCAATCTGAGATACGGGCTTGGGGGCACGGACCGCTGAATGGTAAGGTTGAGATAGTGAGCCCTCGCCAGGTTGTTTGGTCATTGGAAAAGCTTCCTGAACGTACTTTCTTGGAGGGGCGTGTTACCTTTCCCAAGAGCTTAATTACCGGGGAATATGCTCAGTCAACGCATAAGCCAGCCCTCGACCAGATTCTGGCGGAAGAGGGGAAACTGGCCGATGAGGCCAATCGCAGTCGTCGCCAAGCTGTCGGTGGTTTGGCCGTAGCCATTATCAGCCCGATTTTGGCCATCATCTGGGCAGTGCGCGGTTGGCGTCTGGGTGGCCGTGCTCATACTACCACCTTTGACGGTGACTACTATCGGGAGCTACCTGGCCAGTATAGCCCGGCAGAATTAGCTGTACTGTGGCGCTTTGGTGACCCAACGACTGACGATTTTACTGCCACCATATTAGACCTGGCCCGCCGGGGTTACTTACGGATCGAGGAAACAGTAGTAGATAAGAAAGGACTGTTTCGGTCTGGCAGTGAAACCAGCTATTATTTAACGCGCCAAGATAAAGACACAGCAGATCTATCTCGCCACGAGGCCGATGCCTATGAGTTTATCTTTACGACTGTAGCGCAGGCTGGTAGCAAGCAGACCAATGCTGACCGTGTTTCTTTTGCACAAATTGAGGCTTATGCCAAGAAGCATGCCAGTTCTTTCTACTCCTTCTGGCAGGGTTGGGTGGGCCTGGTACGTTACGAAGCAGAGCGGCATCAGTTCTTCGATAAGGGACCAGAAATTAAGCAGGCACGTAAACAGCTATGGCTGGGGGCGTTATTAGCAATCATTCTGATCTTGCCAATGGCAGCATTTGCACCGTTAGCAATACTGGGCTTGATTCCAGCGGCGCTTATTCTCGTCCTTGTGGCTGCGTCTCTCAACCGTCGCTCGCGTAGCGGACAAGAGGATTATGTGCGCTGGCAGGCTTTTCAGCGGTTCTTGCAGCACTTTTCTCAGATGGAGCGCTACTCTATTCCCTCGCTCGTGGTGTGGGAGCATTATCTTGTCTATGCGGTTACTCTAGGGGTGGCTAAGGAAGTTATGAAGCAACTAGAGCTGGTTTATCCTAACTTGACGGAAGGGGAGTATCGCTTTGGTTATGGTTGGTACTACTGGCCAATGGGCAGGAGTATGAACCCGCTTGGGTTTACCAATAGCTTCACCTCTCTGTCTAACACTATGTCGCAATCCATGCGGGCCGCTACTAGCACTAGCTCGTCCCGAGGTGGCTTTGGCGGGGGCTTTTCCGGCGGCGGTGGTGGGGGTGGCGGCGGCGGTGGAGGCGGAGCCCGTTAG
>CALNBW010000316.1 GCA_937874815.1 uncultured Bacillota bacterium
GGAATACTACAGATTTCGGCAGTGGTACGGTCAAGGGCAAACAGGTAGCGCTTGTCTACTTCCTGCACGGCAGTGAGCCCAAGGGCGCGCACAGCCAAGGCCATTTCATCAGCACAAGATTGTAGATACTTAGCCAAGGAGCAACCACCGGCTGTAGCGTCGAAATGTTGCACACCTCTGCCCTCATACCACACAGCTTGGGTGGGAGGCTCATAAGGAATAGCATGCGTCACTTGGGTATGGGTAATGGCAAATAGCGCCATGGTGCCGATGCTAACAACATCGGCACCTAGTGCCATTGCCTTGAGGTAATCGCCGGGGGTCTTTAGGCCACCCGAGACAACTAAGGTGACACGCCCCTTAAGCTGCTGTTTATCGAACCAGTTTCTGGCCCTCACCAAGGCAAACAGGGTGGGCAAACCAAAGTCATCCTGCAAAATAGGGGCAGATCCCTTAGTTGCCGCTGTACTACCATCAAGGGCAATAAAGTCTACTCCGGCCTGCACCGCAATGTGCAGGTCTTTTTCTAACTGCTGACCGGCGGCAAGCTTTACACCAATAGGCACCCCGCCCGATTGCTCGCGCAGTTCAGCCACTAATTTGCCGAGGTCTTCAGGCCGATGAACGCCGGGCTGCCGGGCATGGGAAACGACTGCTTCGGCCGGGCCAACTTGAAACTGACGCCGTAAGCGCTCATCCAGAAACTTTGGCAGTAGTTGCATCCCACACCCAGCGCTGGCACCCTGACCGAGCTGAATTTCAATGGCGTCGGCATTGCGGTAAACCTCAGGGGTCTTTGACCAGTTGCCGCGGCTATACTGGAAAATGAGTTTGTCGGCAGCCTGGCGCTCCGACTCTAGCCAGGGCCCCTGCCCCGTATTAGTGGCCGTGCCAGCAGCACTCGCCCCTAGAGCTAGTGCAACCTTGGCCTTCTCACACAGAGCCCAACCGTAAGCCATACCGGCGATAATAATTGGGATGTCTAGACGCAACGGTTTGGCTGCTTTCGGCCCAATTACTGTTCCTAAAGCAACAGGAACGCTCATTTGGGTGGGTAATGTATCCAGCTGGGCTAAATCAAACATTATCCCTGAGAAATCAGGAACCTTCTTGGGCGAGCCTAATGGGCGCTCAATAGCGGCACCGACGTTGGCTCGGAGGTTAGTTTCACCAATATTGAGCAACCCCGTGCGCATCCCCGCAGAGTAAAACTCCAGCAGGTTTTCGGAGTATTCATCTGTCATAAAGATCTTAGTGGCTCGCCGCACCACACTACCTGCGACCTGCCGACCAGCTACCATTAACCCCAGGCTGCCTGCGGCAGCTCCAGCGCCAAAAGAAAGAGCATTAGTAAGCCAAGCATTTTTCGCAGGTTCTGGAGTAACCGGCTGCAAGCTACGGGGCTCTCGTTTTCTACTCATATAGCGTCTCCCTGCTTTCCTATTCTCATTGCCTTTAGTGTTCGTCAGCAGGGGCAAGTTATGTATGCGGCATTCCCTTGCTCTTAAGGCTTGGCCCCATTATTGTATAGGTGTGGAGGTGTTCGAAATGGCATTTCAGTGGCGAGCAAAGGTAACGGAGGCCGACCAAGGCCGCCTGCTGCGTGATGTGCTGCGGGATAGGCTGGGCATTTCCAGCCGCATGCTCATTGACCTCAAGTATGAGGGGAATATTTTGCTTAACGGAGCGGCAGTCACTGTACGGGCCAGGGTGAACACCGGCGATGTGATTGACCTCTATTTAGCAGAGACTGCTGATGCTCGCCTAGAGCCAGAGGAGTTGCCGCTGACAGTGATATATGAAGACCAGGACTTGCTGGTTGTAGCCAAGCCCCCCCGCGTGATTGTGCACCCAGTGCCCCCCGAACCAAATGGCACCTTGGCTAACGCTATTGCCTGGCATTGGGCGAAGCAGGGCGAAAGCCGCCCGGTGCGCATTATTACCCGCCTGGACCGCGACACCAGTGGGCTAGTGCTGGTAGCCAAGCATGCTTTGGCGCAACACTGGTTTATTTCCCGCCCCGACATGATCGATAAGTACTACTGGGCGTTAGTAAAGGGAATACCCTCACCGGGCGTCGGGCTAATTGATGCGCCCATCGCCGTCAATCCGGCTAATCCAGTTACGCGCTTGGTTGATCCCCAGGGGCGCTCTGCCCAGACCGAGTACCAGGTGTTGCGCCGGGGCAAGATTAGCTTAGTGCAGGCACGATTGCTGACTGGTCGCACTCACCAAATCCGCGTGCATTTTGCTTGGTCAGGTCATCCTATTTTGGGAGACGAACAGTATGGAGGGAGTTCGGCGCACATAAACAGGCAGGCCTTACATTGTTTTGGCCTGCGGCTAGTGCACCCGCGCACACGGCAAGAGCTCTGCCTCTTGGCACCCTTACCAGAAGACATGCAGCAGTTGCTGGACCGCGGGGACGTACACTTGGACCAGTAAAATATTGCCATGTGGCTGCGGTGTGTGCCAGGGCGAACAGCCCCCCTTTTGGTTACAAAAAAAAGCAGGCCT
>CALNBW010000317.1 GCA_937874815.1 uncultured Bacillota bacterium
CTGCCGGTGGCGATATCGGCCACTAGGGGCTGCTGCAGCTGCCGCATGAGTTCCAGTGCCACTTCTACCGCTATTTCGGTATCAGGGCGAGGGATAAGCACAGCGGGTGAGACGGCGAAGTTAAGCCCCATGAATTCCTGTCGCCCCACAAGATGTTGCAGCGGCACTCCGCTAGCTCGCTCCTCCAACCAATGCCAAAACTCCGCCAGCTTCGCCTCGTCTAGCTCGTCTTCCAGGGTGGCAAAAAAGCGCGCCCGGTCTTCTCCCAGCGCGCTTCTTAGTAGCAACTCGGCTTCAAAACGGGCATCGGCCTTACCTGCCTGGCTTAAACTTTGGGTTGCCAGTTGCCACGCCTCTCGTTTCCTCATTGGTCCGCGCCACTCTGCAGGCTCTCTAGCTGGCTGCTAGTAATCAGAGCCTCGACAAGCTCGTCGATATCGCCATCTAGAATAGCCGGCAGGTTATGCACTGTCAGCCCGATGCGGTGGTCGGTAACACGGCCTTGGGGGAAGTTATAAGTGCGAATGCGCTCGCTGCGGTCACCGGTGCCCACTTGACTGCGGCGTGTTTCCGCTAACTCGGCATGCTGCTTCTCCTGCTCCAGCTCCAGCACGCGTGCCCTTAACACCCGCATGGCTTTTTCCTTGTTTTTGATCTGCGATTTCTCGTCCTGCATCGCCACCACTACCCCGGTAGGGATGTGGGTAATGCGCACGGCGGAATAGGTTGTATTCACGCTTTGACCACCTGGGCCTGAACTGCAATAGATGTCAACGCGCAAGTCGTTAGGATCGATGTTGACGTCCACCTCTTCTGCCTCTGGCAACACCGCCACCGTAGCAGTTGAAGTATGAATGCGCCCACTGGCTTCAGTGGCTGGCACTCGCTGCACGCGATGCACGCCGCTTTCGAATTTAAGGCGACTATAGGCACCCTTGCCTTCAATCATGAAAATTACTTCTTTGAAGCCGCCCAAATCGTTCTCATTCATGTGCATCATTTCCACGCGCCAACGCTGCCGCTCAGCATAGCGGCTATACATGCGGAAGAGATCTGCGGCAAAAATGGCTGCTTCGTCGCCGCCAGCACCGCCACGGATTTCAATGATAACGTTTTTCTCGTCATTCGGATCTTTA
>CALNBW010000318.1 GCA_937874815.1 uncultured Bacillota bacterium
AGACAATCCCATATCCCTCGCCCTGTTGCAGTGGAGCTCGAGAGAATACCTTTACTACGACAGCCCCCTTACTATTTGTGTGCATAGGTTTCGAGGTAGTATTAGTTAGAAACAATCTTGCTGTTTTGGCTTACCTCTGGCCTATGCTACACTAATACTGGTAATACATTGCAAGGGGGGATCCGCTTTGCTTAACAGCGAGATTCGTAAAGATAGAGCCATCATAGCTGCATTAGAGCTGCCTAATCAGGCGGCCGATTTGGCGGAACTAGCAGCCCTAGTTGATGCTGCCGGTGCTGAAGTTGTAGGAGAAGTGGTGCAAGGACGAGCCAGGCCCGACCCAGCAACCTACTTTGGCAGCGGCAAGGTTGATGAGATAGCTCAGTTAGTGGTAGCTACTGAGGCTACCATGTTGGTTGTAGACAGCGAGCTTGCCCCTTCACAGATTCGTAATCTGGAAGAGCAAGTCGAAGTACAGGTGCTTGACCGCAGCCAACTGATTATTGACATCTTCGCCCAACGCGCACGCACCTATGAAGGCCGGCTGCAGGTTGAAATTGCCCAGCTAGCCTATGCATTACCACGCCTTACCGGCCGTGGCACTGAGATGTCACGTCTAGGTGCCGGCATTGGCACTCGTGGCCCAGGCGAAAGCAAGCTCGAATATGACCGTCGGCGTATCCGCGAGCGCATGCGGGAGCTCCGTAAAGAAGTGGAAGAGATCAAACGGCACCGCGAACTCCTGCGTGCTGGCCGGGTGCGACGCGGGCATCCCCTCGTTTCCCTGGTGGGTTACACTAACGCTGGCAAATCAACCTTACTCAATGCCCTTACCGATGCGGATATTTTCGCCGCAGACATGCTCTTTGCGACACTTGACCCTACTACACGTGTGCTTGCGCTGCCAGACGGGCAAGAAGTGGCCATCACCGATACGGTAGGCTTCATTTCTCGTCTGCCCCATATGTTGGTTGACGCTTTTCACGCTACGTTAGAAGAAGTGCAGGAATCTGACCTGCTCATCCATGTAGTTGATGCTGCGAATATTCAATTGCGGGAGCAGATGGACTCTGTACAGGAAGTGCTTGAAGAACTGAAGGCCGCCGACAAGCAGCAGATCATCGTCTATAACAAGGCCGATTTGCTAGCGGACAAATCGCTTTTCCAGCCACCTTATAACAAGCACCCCTGGATACTGGTGTCTGCAACCACTGGAGAGGGGTTAGCAGAGCTAAAGCAGCTAGTAGCTGAACACTTACCGGATGCACCTCTCCGGGTTACCTATTGCCTGCCCCATAGCAGGGGAGAGGTGGTTAGCTGGCTCCATCGCCAAGGTGAAGTGGTGGAGCAGGAATACGAGGCAGATGGTGTCAGACTACTGGTTGATCTTCGTTACGCCCAGATTAGGCAAGCAGCCAAGCAATTTTCAGTGCTACCAATAGAAGGAGTGGCTGAACCTGACGATGCAGAATAATTTATGGCAGCGCTTTGGCATTAAACCGGAGCTCATCGCCTTAGCTGAACAGATAGAAGAGCAAATACAGCCTGTGCACAAACAGATAGCAGCCCTAGTGTCCCATAACCAGATGCGCGTGCTAGCAGCTCTACATAACCAGCACCTGTCTGACTGGCACTTAAACGGTTCAACCGGTTATGGCTACGGCGACGTGGGAAGAGAAGCGCTTGATGCTGCTTACGCCGAGCTGATGCAGACCGAGGCAGCCCTAGTGCGTCCCCATTTCGTTTCCGGCACCCACGCAATTGCTTGCGCTATGCTGGGCAACCTACGTGCCGGGCAGGAGTTAATCTTGGCCTCAGGTATGCCTTATGACACCTTAGAAGGCGTGATTGGGCTGCGTCCCGCGCCACTGGGCAATTCCCTGTTGGACTTAGGCGTTAACCATAAAGTGATTCCTTTGGACCAGGCAGGCGGAATTGATCTGAGGGCTGTGGAAATGGCCATAACCCCCCACACGGGCATGATTCACTTGCAGCGTAGCCGAGGTTATTCCACCCGACCGGCACTCACGCTCGGGCAGATTCAGCAGGTAGCTGAACTAGCTCACGGCATCAATCCAGACATTATTGTCTTTGTCGATAACTGTTATGGTGAGTTCGTGGAAACGGAAGAACCGGGAGCAGTGGGGGCCGACCTCATGGCGGGTTCACTGATCAAAAATCCTGGCGGCGGACTAGCCATCACTGGTGGCTATATTGCTGGGCGAGAGCTCTATGTGGCGCGCGCAGCCGAGCGCCTAACAGCACCTGGCTTAGGCAATGAAATGGGAGCGACCTTTGGCCACCTCCGCCCGATGCTCCAGGGATTATTCCTGGCCCCGAATGCAGTAGGGGAAGCCCTAAAAGGGGCTGTTTTCGCGGCTGCTCTCTTTCAGGAACTAGGCTTTAGCGTCTCGCCATTACCGGATGCGGCGCGCCATGACATCATTCAAGCAGTGCAGTTTAGCAACCCTGAGCAAGTAATCGCTTTTTGCCAGGGAATCCAAGCAGCAGCACCCGTTGATGCCCATGTACGACCCGAACCGGGCGATTTGCCCGGTTATACTGACCCGGTAATCATGGCTGCCGGCACTTTTGTCTTAGGTGGTTCTCTAGAACTTTCAGCCGACGCTCCCCTTAGGCCACCCTACAACACCTATTACCAAGGCGGCCTCACCTATGCCCACGCCCGCCTGGGCGTGCTCATGGCGGCGAGCCGCGTGCTGAGCTGTTAGAGGAACATCAAAGGAAACAGCCATTTCACCTTGAAGTGAAATGGCTGTTTTTTGTAACCATAACCTATCTGGTAACGATATTAAAACGCTCTGGAATGGTTGAATCCATTTGCACCATACTCAGAATGCGCCTGGCTGGACCATCAGGTTTGTTGCGGCCCGCTTCCCAAGCCTCAACAGTTTTTTTTGAAACCCCCATAAAGCTAGCAAAAATAACTTGCGTCATACCCAGGTCATTACGTATTTGCTTGATCTCTTCTGCCCTATAATCCGGTATGGGTTTTAGGAAAAGGGTGTTAGAATTGAGCGTCCGCTTGCCTTCAGCATGTTCGCGCGCCTCGCCCAATCCAGCCATAATGCTTTTGTATACCTCACTCATGTTCTTGCCCCCTTTTGCCAAGATCCCTTTCAATCAACTCAATTGTCGTCCTAATATTGTTCAGGAGCCCCATGGGCTCTTTTGCATTTTATGGGGCAATCGCGCATAGGCTTGTCCTAGAAGAAGCGGAAGACACCAATCACTTTCCCCAGCACAGTCACGTTCTGAGTAAGAATAGGTGAGAGGGCACTGTTTTCCGGCTGCAAGCGTATATGGGTTTTCTCCTTGTAGAAGGTTTTTACTGTAGCGTCGTCGCCCAAAAGGGCTACTACGATGTCGCCGTTATCTGCGGCGTTCTGACGGCGTACAATCACGTAGTCGCCATCAAGAATACCTGCCTCAATCATGGAGTCGCCCCGCACCTGTAGAATGAACACTTCTTGATCACGGATTACGTGGCGGGGTAGGGGGAAATATTCTTCAATGTTTTCTACGGCCAAAATAGGGACACCGGCAGTAACCCGCCCCACCACCGGCACAGCAATCGCATCAGCGATAGACTGAAAGCCTTCATCCAAAATCTCAATGGCCCGCGGTTTAGTGGGGTCGCGCTTAATCATCCCTTTGTTTTCCAGGGAATTCAAATGACTATGTACTGTGGCACTGGAGTTAAGCCCAACAGCAGCACCTATCTCGCGTACTGAGGGGGGATAACCTTTTTCGCGCACTGATTTCTTAATAAAGTTCAATATTTCTTCTTGACGTCTAGTTAAGTTGGGTTTCACAGCTTTACACCTCACCCAGTTTATTCGGCATCAGTATAGCATTTCCTAACAACTGGTGTCAAACATTAGTTTGCTTTTCCCTTGACTTCGCCAAAATGCGGGCTATAATATAGATAGAACACTCGTTCGGGGGTGCGGTTATATGAAGTATCAAAGCGCAATCTTTACGGGTAATGACAAACAACGGCGGTTGGCCAAGCACAAATTGTTATCAATTGCTGGTGCTCTTTGTTTGGCCTTGTTTCTTCTAGGCTACGTTTTCGCCCAGCATGGCGCGGCTGCTGGCAATCAGGCTAGATCTACCTACGTGGTGCAACCAGGCGATACTTTGTGGGCTATCGCTAAAGCGCACACCACTGCCCAGGATGATCCGAGGGTCTTTGTGCACCGCCTAAAAAAACTCAACAAGCTCGATAGTCCGCTCATCCAGCCAGGTCAGTGCCTGTTGCTGCCCACACCCTAACCAGCTAGGACGCATATTACCTCCTGATTGGGCCATGCTATGCTTAAGCTTTGCCAAGAAGGAGGTGTGGGTATGGCTGATAAACGTATCCCCTGGCGCTCGCAAGAATTCACGCCGGAGGTAGTAGCTGGCTTAATTCCAGACGGCATGAATGAGTTTTTGCACCCAGACTACCCCGATCTTCCATACCCGGATGGGATTAACGAGGTCACATGGTATCGTGATCCCCTCGTCAATAACGACGAACCAAATCCCGATCCGGATGCCGAATGGCCACCAGGGGAAGATAACGCTTGGCTTTTCCCTTATGGCCCCCATTATCCCCCAACTGCCTAGTATGTGTTAGCCCCTGCCTCTCTGCAGGGGCTTCTTTATTTGCCTGTATTGGCCAACGTCCAGACCACACGCAGAATAGCGCCAGCGGCTCGCTGCATTAACTCTGGCTGGAGTTCATCGGCCGTATCTGTCGGTTGATGGCGATGGGGGTGGTAGCGGGCCTGGTAAGCCCAACTGAGGGTAACACTGGGGATGCCGGCATGGGCAAAGGAACGCGAATCGACAGCACCAAAACGGCGCTTGACCACATTTGACTTGAGGCCCGCGCCCTGAATCGTCTGTCTTACGTGAAGCGCCAGCTGCTTGCTTGATGGCCTGGACCGCTCTTGCCAAACGTCCAGCGAGTTACCGCCAATCCCACCTAGCATATCCAAATTTATTACTCGACAGCGCTGAAATAGCTTGGCCTGCTTAAGCAGCCCGGCTAGTGCTTTGCTACCACTTAGGCCTTGCTCTTCGCCACTTGTAAAGGCGAAGACTATATTCCGTTCAGGTCTTTGCGACTGCAATGAGAAGCAGCGCGCGACCTCCAACATAATGGCAACGGCGGCAGCGTTATCATCCGCTCCCGGATAAAGTTTGCCTTGCCTAACACCCAGATGATCATAGTGGGCCACCAATAGCAGCCACTGATCGGTAGTACCCCTGTTAACTGCGATTACATTGCGACCTGTTTGGCCTGTGTGGGGATGCTCAAAGTCATGGTAGAAATCATGTAAACCCAGTTCTCTCCACGGTTCAAGTGGCCCAGTTGCTAGCTGCTCGGCCAAGTAGGTTGCAGCTCGCCGCTCGCCCTCAGTGCCAACTTCTCGCC
>CALNBW010000319.1 GCA_937874815.1 uncultured Bacillota bacterium
CCTTGGCTGCACGGATCTTGTGGATTGACTTCATAATTGAGGTGTAAAACCCCCGCTTGGTCCTAGTATTGTCTACGGCTTATCTAGTTGATGCCAGCTACAATCCCTTCTTGTACTTCCGTTTCTAGGAGGCTAAAATGAGAGTCAATAGAAATCAAACAGCCATTTTCCTGTTGCTTATTTTTGGCCTATCTTTAGGCAGCCTATTAACACCACAGCGCGTTTTTTCGCCGCGGGAAAATCGCTATCTTACTCAGCGGCCAGAGCTATCCCTTCAGGGCCTGCTTAGCGGCAAATTCATGTCAGACTATGAACAATCCGTCACAGATCAATTTCCTGGGCGAGACGCCTGGGTGCTTTTGAAAATGGATCTGGAACGCTTGCTCCATAAACAGGAGAGCAAGGGCATCTATTTTGGTAAAGATGACTACTTGTTAGAGCGTTATCAGATGGATAAGAAGTGGCTGAGCCAGAATGCTAACTATATCAACAGCTTCGCGGAGCGTACTGGGCTACCAACGGCCCTATTGTTGGCCCCCACCGCCATTGCTATTTACCCCGAAAAGTTGCCAGCCGGAGCTCCCAGTGATGATCAACTGGCGGCCTGGCAGCTGGTGCAGTCGGGCCTGAGTGACGCTGTTAACATCGTGGGTGTTTGGCCGCTATTACTAGCACACAAAAATGAAAGCATCTATTTTCGTACGGACCATCATTGGACCATGCGTGGCGCTTACTATGCCTACGCTGCCTTAATGCAACAACAGGCTAAAACGCCCGTGCCCTTAAGCGACTTACAGTCTACAATAGTCAGTAATAACTTCTTTGGCACCCATTACGCTAAGGCTAGCCTGCGCCACCTGCAGCCCGATCAAATAGAGGTTCTGCAGCCGCAGCCAGCACCTGTGGTCACAGTGCATTATCCTGCTGACAACGTTACGCGCGATAGTCTCTTCGATAATGCTTACCTGGAACAGGTGGATCAGTATGCTTATTTCTTGGGCGGCAATCATGGCTTAGTACAAATCCATACGGCTGCTGATAATGGACGCAGCCTGTTGGTAGTGAAGGATTCCTATGCCCATGCTTTTATTCCTTTCCTAACAGCCCATTATGAGTACATCCATGTGCTAGATTTGCGCTATTTCTCCCTCAGCCCAAGCCAATATGCCGCGGAGCAGGGCTGCGATGAGGCGCTGTTTCTATTTAGTATGACGCAATTTAGTTCATCGGCTAATTTGCATAAGTTAAGCCGCTAGCAATGGTACCTGTGTCTGCAGGGAGCATAAACTAGCGGTAGAGACCAATATTTTAACGGAGGTAAGAGGTATGCGTGAGAAACTGAGAGTTGGTGTGATTGGGGCAACCGGTATGGTGGGGCAACGTTTAGTGACCCTATTAGCCGAGCATCCCTGGTTTCAGCTTACCGCGGTAGCAGCCAGCAGCCGTTCGGCTGGTCAGACTTATGCTGCAGCAGTGGCTAACCGCTGGATGATGTCAATACCCTTACCCCTGCAAGCGGCCGGGCTTATGGTGCTGAATGCTGCTAACGTAGCTGAGGTAGCGGCCCAGGTAGACTTCGTGTTCTGTGCAGTAGAAATGGATACAGCGGCAACGCGGGAACTAGAGGATAGTTACGCCCGCGCAGGCATCCCAGTTGTGTCCAACAACTCAGCCCATCGTGGCACACCGGATGTCCCGATGTTAGTGCCAGAAGTTAACGCCGAGCACCTAGAGGTTATCGAGGCGCAGAAACGGCGTTTAGGCACACAGCGGGGTTTCATTGTTGTTAAGCCCAACTGCTCTATTCAGAGCTATGTGCCTGCCCTGCATGCACTAAAGGAATTTGGCCCAACCCAGGTATTGGCTTGCACCTACCAGGCTATTTCCGGTTCCGGCAAGACTTTCGCTACCTGGCCCGAAATGGTGGATAATGTTATTCCCTATATCGCCGGCGAAGAAGCTAAAAGCGAACAAGAGCCCTTAAAGATTTGGGGCCACGTCGCTGGCGACGCTATTCGCCCGGCAGAGGAGCCAATCATTACTACCCAATGCATTCGCGTGCCAGTGAGCGACGGTCATCTTGCTGCTGTTTTTGTTAACTTTGCTAAGAAACCCAGCCGGGAAGAGATTCTAGCTCGTTGGGCAGCCTTCCAAGGCGAACCGCAGCGGCTGCAGCTGCCAAGCGCACCTGAGCCATTTATTCAGTACATGGAGGCCCCCGACCGCCCTCAAACCAAGCTCGATCGCGACTTTGGCAACGGCATGGGCGTCAGCGTGGGCCGCTTGCGTGAGGACACCCTGTTCGACTACAAGTTCGTCTGTCTATCCCACAACACCCTACGCGGTGCCGCCGGCGGTGCCGTGCTCAACGCCGAACTCCTGGCCGCCAAAGGCTACCTTTCTTAACCTGGGTTTTGGGGACGGTTCTAATTATTCACTTTTGCACGAAGGAGGCTGTTCGCCAATGCGCCAGGTTTGGGTAGATGCCGATGCTTGTCCACGCAACGTAATGCACTTTTTGCGCAATAACCAGGCCAGGCTCGGCTACAGCCTATGGACTGTCTCCACCAGCAACCACATGCTTAGCGGCGAACAACACATTGCTGTTGATCCCGAGCCCCAGGCGGTAGATATGGTCATAGCTAACCGCATGCAACCTGCCGATATTGTTGTCACTCAAGATTGGGGTCTAGCCGCAATCATCTTGGGCAAACAGGGCTTGGCTATCGCCCCTAGTGGGTTAGTCTATACCAGTGAGCGCATGCCCTTCATGCTGGAACAGCGCAACCTATTAGCTCGTCACCGCCGTGGCGGCGGCCGTACCAGAGGGCCAGCCGCCCGTACCGAGGCGGATGACCTGCGCTTTCAACAAGCATTCATGAAGCTCCTAGACTCGTCATACGCGTAGATTATCTTGGTAATCGCTCCCAGCATGGCCTTCTAGGCCTCGGGTTTTGTTGTACAATGGGCCATAAAGCGAAACGGAATCACCACTGATTGGAGGATAAACATGGCTAGGGCACGCAAGATGCTAAGCGACTGGGACGCACCATACATTCAGTCGTTAGTAAAGATGATTGAAACACAAAGCAAACCAACGCTGGCCCATTGGGCGGTTGATTATGCTGAGTGCATCCTACTACCGCTATGGAGTAAGCATTACCCCGATGACCTGCGTCCACAAAATGCACTGAAAGCTGCTCGCGAGTGGTTATCAGGTGCAATAAAGCTACCGCAAGCCAAAAAATTGATCCTCGAATGCCATGCGGCCGCTCGGGAAGCCGAAGAGGATTCTGTGGCGCAAGCCGCCGCCAGGGCCATTGGCCAATGCGCGTCGACTATTCACTCCGCTAGGCATTGCGTCGGACTCGCCTTATACGGGGCTTCAGCGGTTGCCTACGATACCCTCGGCACGAAGGCCCCGTGGGACCAGCTGGAGCAACATGCCGCCGCAGAGTGCACACGCATGCTAGACGCGCTATGTGCCGTGTCAGTGGACGATGAGCCGAGCCCGGCAAAGATTGATTGGAAATGCTGACCATGCCTAGCTAGCAAAAACTAGCTAGGCGTTTTATTCTATGGCAGGAGCGGGCCTTATGCATGCAGAAACCTATTTAAGGTGACGTACTAGTCCCGCTCGGGGGTATGGTAAATGCAGTTACGACTAGAAGAGTTTACAGAGGAGCACGCTAAAGAAATCTGTTGTTGGCGATAAAGGTAAAGGAGACCTACAAAAGAGAGACCCCTATTGGGCGCGGTGAATTCGTGAGAATGGAATTCAGTTGTTGATTAGCTATTCTTTCCGATGCAGGATGCAGCATTAGCAAAGGGAGAAGGAATCGTAACCAGTAGCATTGAATAAGTAGACGGTGAACGTAGATAGGAGGGGATGAATATGAAGGTTAGTGAAATGAAACAGATGGTGCTTGACCTTGTCGGTTTGGAAGTTATGTCTGAGGATTCAGGCGTAATTTATGACAACGGTAAAGAAGTCAAGAAGGTCCTGGCAGGGATTGATATGGACACTTCACTGCTTATGCTTGCTAAACAGTTGGGATTTGACTGTGTAGCCCAGCATCACCCCAGCGGGATTAATAACCCGGACATCTATGAACTTTTTGGGCGTGACCACATGAAGAAAATGATGGAATGCGGTATTCCTATCAACGAAGCCCAGAAGCTAGCTTATGCAAATATGGAGAAAGGGAAACGCGCTGCTCATAGCCGCAATCGCACTCAAATGGGTGACGTGGCGAAACTATTGGATCTATCCGTTGTTGCTTTTCATACCCCCGCGGATATGTTGGCAGAACGCTATGTTCAAGAAAAAATGGATGCCCTGACGGCGCGTAACCCGCGCTGTACAGTACAGGAGACTATTGATGAGCTTATGCTGATTCGAGAGTATGCCGAAGCTTTGGAAGGGCAGCAGCCAGAAGTGTGGGTAGGTTCTAAGGACAGTTTTGCCGGCAAGATCTATGTGCAGATGTATGGGGTCGGAGCTCCATCGGCTGACGAGTATAGAGCTTATGCTGATGCGGGTATCGGTACTTTCATATGCATGCATGCTAGAGAGGAAGTCATAGAGGCAATCAAGAAGCATGGTAAATCTAATCTTGTTGTTGCCGGCCATATGGCAAGCGATTCTCTCGGATTCAACATGATTCTCGATGCGTGGGAAGCTAAAGGCATAGAAATTAAGCGTATTAGCGGTATTATTTGATTCGTGATGGTTCCTACCATCTTCGCATCCAGGACGCCTAGCTAGCAAAAACTGGCTAGGTGTTTCATTTTTCGTGGCAGGAGCAAAGCCTTGAATACCGAAACATAGTTAGTATAGTAGAGCAGACTATAGAAGCGCCGCATTTACTAGAAGGGGGATATCTTAATGACGAAGGACCAATTACTAACCGAAGGTGTGTTGGCCAAGTTCTTGCGTTACGTGCAAATTGACTCACCTTCACTGCCAGGGCAGGCAACAACCCCTAGCACCAAAGAGCAGTTTGTGATTGCCGAGCTGCTTTGTAACGAATTGAAAACCCTTGGTTTGGACGATGCCAAGGTCGACCAATATGGCTTTGTCACCGCTACCTTACCGGGCAAAGTAGAGAACTGCCCTGTGGTCAGTTTCTTAGCCCATATGGACACAGTTCCTGGCGTGCCAGGACACGGGGTGCGCCCCATTGTTCACGAGAACTATGCAGGCGATGACATCAAGCTGCCGAGCGGTGAAGTGCTGAGCCCGCGGGCTTTCCCACTGCTGTTAGAAGCTAAGGGGCATACTCTTGTTACTTCTGACGGAACTACCCTGCTAGGTGCTGACGATAAGGCTGGTATTGCCGAAATCATGGAAGCGCTTTGCCGCATCCTGCAACAGCCTGAACTTGAGCATGGAACGATCAAGGTTGCCTTTACGCCTGATGAAGAAATCGCCACTGGTATTGCCAACTTCGACGTTGCGGCCTTTGGTGCTGACCTTGGTTATACCATTGACAGTAGTGCTTATGGTGCAATGCAAGATAAGACTTTCAATGCGGATAACTACATGGTCACTATCCAGGGCATTAGTTCTCATACTGGCACGGCTCGCAATGCCATGATTAACGCCTTGCACTTAGCTAGTGAGTTCATCGGTGCAATTCCCGCTACTATGCGTCCGGAGACAACTGATGGTATGCTTGGGTTTATTCATCCAGATACTATTAGTGGTAACTTGGAGCAGGTAAAAATTAAGGTGTATGCCCGCGACTTTACTGCAGAAGGGCTAGCTGCAAAAAGTGAAATTTTGCGAGGCCTAGGCGAAGATCTATTGCGACGCTATCCTGGCAGTAAATTTGAGTTGGAGCGGATTAGCGGTTATCGCAACATGAAAGAAGTACTTAAGGATTATCCTAAGATTGTGCAGATTGCCCAAGAAGCAATTCGCCAAACGGGCATTGAACCGATCATGCAGCAGGTGCGTGGTGGCACTGACGGTTCACAGCTAACTTTTATGGGCTTGCCTAGCCCCAATTTATTTACTGGAGGGGGTAATGCCCATTCGCGTCTGGAGTGGGCCTCAGTGGAGTGGATGGAGAAGGCGGTGGACATGATCATTAACATTGCCGAGTTGTGGGCTAAAGAAGCGAGCCTCTAGGAGGTAATTAAGGTTTGGAGGGAGGAATAGTTGATGACCGATTTTATTGATAGGGTAAAGAAGAACATCAATAAAGGTATTTCCACCGTCAGCGAAAAGTCTAGTCTCATGCTGGAGACGGCCAAAATTAAAGGCCAAATCGCTAAGTTGGAGGACCGGAGGAGTCGGCTTTTTCAGGATATAGGTAGTAGTGTTTATGCAACTTACGGTAGCGGTTCTTTGGATGAATGGTTTGTGGCTGAGAAATGTGACGAGATTAAGGCCGTCGAACAAGCAATCACCGAGAAAACTGAGGAGTTGCAGGCACTGACCGACGGCGGCAAACCAGAGCCAGTTGCTAAAGAAAGCCCTGCCAGGTGCGAATGCGGTGCCGAATTACAGCCAGGGGCCCGGTTCTGCGCGAACTGCGGGAAGCAGTTGGTGGAGTAAGCAGGTATAGCTATGTACTGCAAGGGGATGCCACTCTGATTGGGTGGCACCCCCTTCTGGTTTTTAGCTGTGTTTAAGTCCCTCCAAGATTGCCTCTAAGCTGCGCAGACCCTTTGCCTCCGCATCGCGAGCCTGGGTTAGGCACGCTGTTGCTCGTTGCGCTTGGTTAGCTATGATGGCCTCTGGCTGAGGTGGAAACGGATAAAGGGCTTTAAGTTCAGCCAGTTTTTCCGCCACATCCGCATAGTGCTGTTCCGCCTCTTGGAGCAGGGGCGCCAGGTTCCCACCGATTTTTTCCCGTGCTTCCTGCAAGAACTCAACCGCATACTGACGGCATTCATGCCAAACGGCAGCGTTATAGGCAAGGCCCATCAGGTTGGGCTGTTCGGCATTGACAGCAGTTAACCAGCTATCGTAACCAGCCAAACCAGATTTGTACGGGGTGAAAATCCATTTGGCGGGGCCAGTAGCGTGTTCTAAGGCAAACTGTAGGGCCTCCCTCAGTACGACGGGCGCAGGGGCAGCCTGCCCGGGCTCAACTGAGTAGACTTCTAGCATGCCCGTATCGCGCAATCCCAGCTGGTTCCACTGATGCCGTGCAGTAGCCTCACCTGTAGTACAACCATTATACAGATACTCTGTATCGCTATACCCATTGATAACGTAGTACTCGGGGATGTCTAGTTCCCAGCCGTAGCAGGGTAGCCCCGCATCAATTGCTCGCTTAGCGTGCTCCCAAGCCAAAAGCTGCTTACGTTGAAAGTCAGGTTCACCTTTCGTTGCCCAAGCACCCGTCACCGTATAACCCAGATTATTTCCCAGCTCAAATAGCATCTCTGTGCGCCAGGCTGTCGGTCCACTAGGGCAGCCTGTGGGGTCAATGTTGAGGATGAATGCGTGCCCCGTTCCTCCGTAGAGCCAACCCGGGCTGACGGGTAGTTGTAGGTAGTCTAGGCAGCCTCTTAATGCACCCATATGCGAAACCCAGGCTGGCCGCCAAGACAGATTAGGCAGTTGTTTGGTCATGTCTCATTCCTCCCTAGCAATCCCCTTCATCGTCTACTATTGTCCCTTATTCGCTATTCCCTGAAATTTTCCCTGCATATGTTGATAGTTACCTGAAAGCGAGTAAACGGCAGCCATTAAAAGGCGCGCCCTGTCCTGAGGGGCGCGCTTCTTTTTGTCTTATTTCACTAGCGCAGGGCTGCGAGCAGTTCCTGCACACTGTTAGTTGGTGTCTGGCAAGCAAAATTGCTGCAGACATAGGCTGTGGCCTGCTGGTTCTTGGCTGTCAAGCCCTGCACAAAAGGAGCTAGTTTGACAATGGCATCCTGCTTTTCCGGTTGCTCAGGGCAGCAGAGCAATAAGACGACATGGGGTAGGAAACGGGTATGTATTGCCCACGATGACTACTTCGTGGGTTGGGCCTAAGGCAAAGTCTAGGGCGGTGAGGGCGAAGCTATAGGCCGCCGGATTCTTAGCGATCTGACCGGCAAAGGCCTGTAAGGTACGGGGCGCATATTCCTCTAGTTCTGCCTTTCCTGTCAAACGGGCCAGCCGCAAGCTGTTAAGGGCGGCAACCGAATTGCCCGACGGGATGGCGCCATCATAGATTTCTTTAGGACGCATAATGAGCTGCTCCGCATTGCTAGCAGTCAGGAAGAAACCACTGTGTTCTTTGTCCCAGTAGTTGCTGAGCATAGTAGTCTGCAGTTCTAGTGCCCAAGCCAGGTATTTTACCTCCTGGGTAGCTGCATGCAGTTCAATTAGCCCCCAGATGAGGAAGGCATAGTCATCAAGTTGGGCTGGCAGGGCTGCCTCACCCTCGCGCCAGCGCTTGAGCAGCCCTGTAGCCGTAGTAAGGTGCGTCCGGATAAAATGGGCACAGTTAGCGGCAGCATTCAGATAGCGTTCGCTACCAAAGGCGCGGCCGGCTAGGGCTAGGGCCGCTAGCATCAGGCCGTTCCAGTCGGTGAGGATTTTCGTGTCCTTAAAAGGGTGGACGCGTGGCGCTCGCGCCTCAAACAGCTTCTGCCTAATTTGCTGCAAGCGCTCGGCAAGCTCCGCCTCATCCATATCGTGTTGTGCGGCAAGCTCCGTGAGCCCGCCACGCAGG
>CALNBW010000320.1 GCA_937874815.1 uncultured Bacillota bacterium
CAAAAACCTGATAGACCTCGCCATCGTCGCACACGTAGAAGAAGAAGGCACCTCTAGCGACGCCCTGAAGGGTCTGACTACTAACTATGTCAAGGTAGACGAGGTTCCTTTTGACTTCGACCGCCGGCGCATGAGCGTTGTTGTTGCCGATAAGAATGGTAAAACCCAGATGATCACTAAGGGTGCTGTGGAAGAGATGCTGTCAATCTGTAGTTATGCCGAGTATAAGGGTAGGGCGGAACCGCTTACCGCTGAGATTAAGGCCGAGATTATGCAGATTGTTGATCGTTTGAATGACGAGGGTATGCGTGTGATCGCGGTAGCGCAGAAAACGAATCCTTCGCCAGTGGGTGAGTTTTCAGTGGCCGATGAGGCCGACATGCTTTTGATGGGTTATCTGGCTTTCCTAGATCCGCCCAAAGAAACAGCCGCTGCGGCCATTAAGGCGCTCAACGAATATGGTGTAGCTGTGAAGGTCCTTACCGGCGATAATGACCGCGTTGCTAGCAGTATCTGTCGCCAGGTGGGGCTCGAGGTAGACGACCTCCTCCTGGGCCCGGATGTTGACAACCTGACTGATGCACAATTGGCAGCGGTTGTGGAAAAAACCACTGTGTTTGCTAAGCTTTCTCCCCAGCAAAAGGCCAGAATTGTGACTATCCTTCGGGATAATGGCCATTCTGTTGGCTTTATGGGGGATGGTATTAATGATGCGGCAGCGATGAAGGCTGCGGATGTTGGCATCTCGGTGGATACGGCTGTTGATATTGCTAAAGAATCGGCGGATGTTATTCTGCTGGAAAAAGACCTGATGGTATTAGAAGAGGGTATTATCGAGGGTAGAAAGACTTATGCTAATATGCTTAAGTATATCAAGATGACCGCCAGTTCCAACTTCGGTAACATGTTTTCGGTGCTCGTTGCGAGTGCCTTTCTACCGTTTCTGCCTATGGCCTCTTTGCATCTGCTTTTACTTAACCTCATCTACGACCTCTCCTGCACGGCTATTCCATGGGACAACGTAGATAAAGAGTTTCTTGTGGCACCACGGCAATGGGATGCCTCTTCCATTGGCAACTTTATGGTCTGGATTGGGCCGATTAGCTCAATATTCGATATTACTACCTATCTACTGATGTATTTCATCATCTGCCCAGCTATGGTCGGAGGGCTGCCTTACCATCAGATTACTGACCCGGCCATGCAGGCCTACTTCATCGCCTTGTTCCAGGCAGGTTGGTTTGTAGAGTCAATGTGGTCGCAAACCCTAGTAATTCACATGATTAGAACGCCCAAGATCCCTTTTATCCAGAGCACGGCTTCCTTGCCTGTTATCGCTCTCACATTCGCTGGGATTGCGGCTCTGACTGCCATTCCCTTTACTGCGTTTGGTGCGAGATTGGGTCTTGCCGCTTTGCCTCCCGTGTACTTTGCTTGGCTGGCTCTGACCATCGCCCTTTATATGGTGCTCGCAACATTACTAAAGCGAGCCTATGTCAAACGCTATGGAGAGCTACTATAAGGCTAATAGAAAGGCCCTCGGTTATGCCAGTTTGGCAACCGAGGGCCTTTTCAGCAGCCTAAGGAGTATTTCCTAGGAAATTCGACATAAAGCCTGCTGCTAATGATTCGTTTCTTGCCGCATCACATCAAGAATAATGTTATCGGTTTCTACCATGCCCGGATTACTTACCGAGCCTAGGTTGCGCAAGGTGTCCTCTACCGTCGTAGCGATAATGCCATCACCAATAGGTGCCACCATGCCCAGCTTAGCCAGCAACGCGGTCTGCACTGCGGTGCTAGCCGCAGTAGCCAGCTTCAGGCTGCAGGAGACCTTGGCCCCATCGCAAATCATGCCTGTAAGGTTTGCTACCATGAGTTTGATTGTCTCTTCTATAGCTTGATAGGGGGCATCCATAAGATAGACAATGCCACAACTGGCTCCGATTGCTGCGGCTACAGCGCAGGCACAGAGGGCAGAAAGTTTGCCGATGCGCTGTTTCACATAAAGGGTAACAACCTGGCTGATGGCTAGGCCGATAGCGATTTCCTGCTCGCTTTTGCCCAGCTCTTGACCCACAACTAGCACTGGCAGGGAGGCAGTAATGCCCTGGTTACCACTGCCATTGGTGCTATAGACGGGCGCATCATACCCGCTCATGCGAGCATCCGCAGCTCCGGCCGTGGCAGTTTGCGCCAGGTTGGGCAGGTCCCGATTTAGCTGCCCCGAATCCATAAGCGTTTGGTAGCGATAGCCTAGACCTAGCCCCAGCTGCTGTTCGATGCCAGCACTTGCTACGGCCTGGTTGCTCAGGGCGCAGTCTAGCAAGAAGCGGTAGGCTTCCGCGGGAAGGTTTTCGCAGGCAATAATCAGCTCTTTTACGGAATAGTCGAGCAGCCGGCTGGCACAAACGCCCTTAGTCGTTGTTACCTGCGCCTTTTCTTCATGTACCACTTCGTTGTTAACCGTCACCCGCGCCAGATGCGTGTGCGAGCCTTCGATCAGCGCTGTTGCTTCTCCATTGGCACTAAAGACATGGGCCAAAATGGAAAGATTGCCCCTAGGCCGCGTAGGCGTTACAGTGACTTGGTTAGCGCGCATCATAGCCTGCGCCTTTGCCAAATAGATATCGCAGCCGCTTAATACCTCAAGTTCTAATTCTGGCTTTTTGGCCAAAGCGCCCAAGGCAGCAGCGAGGGGCAGGCCGGTCTTGCTGGTGCCGGGGATAAAAACGCCCATGCCATTCTTGAATACGTTGGGGTCGGTTGCCACATCAACACGGAACGGCGGCCCGTCCAGGCGGCTGGCGGCTACCGCGCAGGCTAGTGCTACTGCGGCTGGTTCGGTACATCCTAATGCAGGGCGAATTTCAGCTTGTAACAGGGCAAATAAGTCAAGTTTCATGTCTGCGCCTCCTTTTCGATGTTGTCTTGCCTATTATGATCTGTCAGGGGGATAGGTAACGCAGATCTCTAGTGTCAAGTGATATAGGGGCGCGATTTCCCCGTTAGCGTTTCCACTCTGATGCCAATGATGGCGACCGATGCTGCGTCTACTGCAGTTGCAGGCTCAAAGGAATGACCGGAGGGGGCATGCTTCTGCACCAACCGGTTGAGTATTTCTGCCTTTTTTTCGTTATCGTCTACCTCGTAAGCCTGACCAAAGGCAATAACGCTTTTGTAATAGGTGCCGAAATCGCAGGCCCGGGGCCCTGTTTTCGTCCCCAGCTGGGAGTCGACTTCATAGCATACCTGCGGGTTAGCCCGCAACAGTTCCAGTTTGCGGCCTTTGCCAGCGCAATGGAAGAATATCTCGTGGCCACATACCACGTGGTTCAGCGGCACGATGTAAGGGGAGCCATCGGTTGCTGCTAAACCGAGACGGCCTACTGGTGCGGCAGCAAGAAACTGCCAGCTCGCTTCTGGGGTCAGCGCCCGATCATGGCACCTTAGTGCGTACTTGTCCTGCAATAAATACCACCTCATCCTAATTTGCAGTCGGGGTGCAATTGTAGTCTACACTCTATTATAATATGCTTTATGATGCTGGCCGTCCAGTGGAGGGTCAGCAAGTAAGCTATAGGAGGCCAAAGCCAAATGGAGGTCCTTTTTTGTAGACAGAATTTGCAGGCTGTGGGGCGTGATGCGCTGGAGGAATTGGTGCGGAAAGCAGGAAGCCGCCTGCGTGTGCAAGAAGTAAAATGTATCATAGCTTGCAGCGAATGCGCCACGCAATATATTGCCCGGGTAAATGGAGAGTTGGTCGTCGCCGACACGGCCCAGACATTGGCAAGCGAGATTCTACGCTTGGCCGACCTTGCGGAGGATCAATAACAGTCTCCGCACCAGGTTAGCGGAGCTCAATAGTATAGATGCGCTCTCCTTGGCTGGTGATACCCTGGCAACAGATGGCATTGAGTTGTTCTGCATACTCGCTTACACTGCTGAGGTCGCAAGGCGTCAGTTCTGGCCATTCGCCACTAGGTTGATCCGACTCGGGGGCGAAGGTGGTGATCAGACGCATGCCTTCCTTGG
>CALNBW010000321.1 GCA_937874815.1 uncultured Bacillota bacterium
TGCTGATGTGGCATTATGATGCGGGCGGGGCGCAGACTCGCGCTGATGCCCGCATGCGCATGAGAGTAGAAGAATACGACTACCTTGACGGCACGCAAGAATTGGGCTCCCTTTACTGGAACCGGGGTGAGCCTTCCGATCCATGGTTCGATACGCAGATTGGAATGACGCCTTACACGGTTCCATCAACCAACCGCAATACTCCCCTCAGCGGTACAACAAAGACTGGTTGGTATGTAACTAACATCTCAGCAATTGGCCCGACCATGACTTTCGATGTGATCAACGAACAAGACATAGGCAAGATTGCTGCTGAGCGGCCCAAGTTTGTCAATGGGCCAGTTATTGCTGGGCAAGGGCCGGCAGTGCTTGCCACAAACGTGCATAACGATACTAGGTCTACGCTAGAAACTGCCACTGTTGTGTTCTGGGCTAAATCAGGCACTAACGAGTTTCGCATTGGCGAGGCAACGGTGCAGAACCTAGCCCCCGGGCGCACGAAAGACGTATCAGTGGTCTGGGAGGAACCCTTCGCTGGCAAGTTCGAGGTCTGGGCTAAGGTCGTAAATGATAGCATTGATTCTGTTTACGATGTGGGAACAGTCCGCGTGTTTGAGCGCCAAGCCAATGTGCTCATCGTCGACGACGATGATGGCTATAAGGCAGAGGAAGCTTACGAAGGCGTGCTGACCGCCCTCGGCGTCCCTTATGTGATGGTTACAAGCACTACAACGCTCGACGTGCTCAACCAATATGAGCTTGTAATCTGGCATGCGGGCCAGGCTGGTCGTATGGAGGGGCAGCTCAGCGCTCACGACCGCAATATCCTCAAGGCTTACCTGAATGGCGGCGGCAAGCTCTGGATGAATAGCCCACGCTTGGCAGCTGCGCTGAACTCTGTAGACGCCAACATGCTAAGGGATTATTTTGGGGCTCGCTACCCCATGTCTAGTCAGAACTCCGGCGGTTACATTATCGGTACAGGGCATCCCGTTGGTGGCAACAAGTCTTATGCCCTTAGGGCCTTCCCAGGCCGTTCCATACAGGACTACCTGGTGCCTATGGAAAGCCGCCTAGGTACAGCCACCCCGCTGTTTACCTGGACCGAAGGTGACCATTTGGGAATGGAAGTTATCTGCGATGAGCAGAACGGCAACTTCCACGTAATCTACTTCGGGTTCTGCATGTCGCAGCTGATCCATGGCAACGACCGTTTGGAGCTTGCGCAGCAAGTGCTAGATAGATTCGCTATCGCTTCTGTGCATCTCGATAACAGCACCTACTTGCTGCAAAGCGCCGTTGGAGCCAAGGTGTATGTGCATGACCCAGGCGCAGTAAGTCCAGTAGCCACCATCTTTAGCGACGCTATGCCGGGAGGCATACAGGTCGAGCTGAAGGGGAAAGCCGGAGACTTTACCGCCAACTTCAACATGCAAAAGACCGGTTCCAAAGGTAACTCCCTGCAGGTTAACGAGCAGGACACACTGCGGGTCAGATATATCGATTCTACTGGCGTCGAGCGTTG
>CALNBW010000322.1 GCA_937874815.1 uncultured Bacillota bacterium
AAAACCATAATCTATGTCGGCGCGCAGAGTCTGCAGAGGAACTGAACCCTCAGGAGTCCATTCGGTTCTAGCAATTTCAGCTCCACCAAGACGGCCGGATACTGCCACTTTAATACCTTGTGCTCCAGCTTTCATAGCTCTTTGTTTAGCTTGACGCATGGCGCGGCGGAAGGAGATTCTTCTCTCTAACTGATTTGCAACGCTCTCTGCTACTAGCTGTGCATCAAGATCGGGCTTTTTGACTTCAAGGATGTTAATCGAAATCTGTCTGCCAGTCTCTTTTTCTAATTCTTTGCGGAAATCATCAACCATGATTCCACCTTTGCCAATTACCATACCTGGCTTGGCAGTATGAATAGAAATTTTGACCATGTTAGCAGCTCTTTCAATCTCAATACGGGCAACGCCGGAGTTATAAAACTTTTCTTTTATTTTAGCGCGTATCTTGAGATCCTCTTGCACTAGTGCTGCATAGTCCTTTTCCGCATACCATCTGGCATCCCAGTCTTTAATAATGCCAAGCCGCATTCCTAAGGGATGCGTTTTTTGACCCACTTGTCATCCCTCCTTTTTTTCACTTAATACCACAGTGATGTGGCAAGTTCTCTTCAAGAGAGTGTCTGCCTGGCCTCTGGAGTGGAATCTAACTCTCTTTAGTGTAGGTCCTTCATCTACATAGGCCTTAGCTACATATAAAGCCTCACGATTCATATTAAAATTATTTTCTGCATTAGCTGCTGCAGAATTCAGGACTTTGCCAATGTGGTGACTTGCTCTTCTTGGTGTTATCTTTAAAAGATTTTGCGCTTCAAGAAGATCTTTACCACGAATTGCATCAATCACTTGACGAACTTTTCTTGGCGACATCCTAATCATGCGAGCAGTAGCCTTAGCTTCCATAAAGCTATCCCCCTCTCTCTATTTTTTGAGGGCCGACGCGCGTTCTGCTGTGCCGCCATGACCACGGAAAGTCCGTGTTGGGGCGAACTCGCCAAGCTTATGCCCGACCATGTCCTCAGTAACATAAAAGTGTGGCCAACTAGCTCAGGATAGATTGTTGAACTGCGAGACCATGTCTTAAGAACTTTTTTCTCGCCTTTGGCGTTTAGTTCTTGGACTCGCTTAAATAGTGTCTCTTCAATGTAAGGTTGCTTTCTATTTGATCTTCCCATGCTTGCCACAACCCCCCCTTCATTTACTGAAGTTATAAACAACGCATCCTAGCGTCTTCTTCTAACAATTAAACGATCCGAAGGCTTCTTCTTCCTAGTACGATAACCAAGTGTAGGTTTGCCCCAAGGGGTTAGAGGACCAGGATGACCTACAGGTGCACGTCCTTCTCCACCGCCATGTGGATGGTCTACAGGGTTCATGGCTACACCGCGAACATGAGGACGCTTGTTTAGCCAGCGATTTCTGCCTGCCTTGCCGATCTTGATATTCTCGTGTTCGATATTACCAACTTGACCGATAGTTGCACGGCATGTATCTAAGACCATTCTCATTTCACCTGAAGGCAGACGCAAAGTTGCATAACCATTTTCTTTAGCCATTAGCTGTGCGCCGGTTCCGGCTGAGCGAACCATCTGTCCACCCTTGCCTGGTTCTAGTTCAATATTATGAACCATAGTACCCACAGGTATATTAACTAGTGGTAGGGAATTCCCCGCTTTAATGTCTGCCTCGGGACCGGATACAACAATATCGCCTACTTTTAAACCTACAGGCTGCAAGATATAACGTTTCTCGCCATCTGCATAGTTCAGCAGTGCAATGCGAGCTGATCTGTTAGGATCGTACTCGATTTCGGCCACTCGTGCCGGAATGCCATCTTTGTCACGTTTAAAGTCAATAACGCGGTATTTACGCTTGTGGCCTCCACCTTTAGGCCTGGCCGTTATTCTA
>CALNBW010000323.1 GCA_937874815.1 uncultured Bacillota bacterium
CTTCAGAGCCGTTGAGCGCTCCGTGTGATTGCCATGACCACGGAAAGTCCGAGTCGGAGCAAACTCTCCTAGCTTATGCCCAACCATGTCTTCAGTGATATACACTGGAACATGCTTCCGTCCATCATGAACAGCAATTGTATGCCCCACCATTTGTGGAAAGATAGTCGAGCTACGCGACCAGGTCTTTAGGACTCGTTTCTCGTTCTTATCATTCATAGCCTCAATGCGCTTAAGCAAGCGCTCCTCCACGTAAGGACCCTTTTTTAGGGATCTGGACAAAATGTGTGGCCTCCTTTCTTAGTGTCAGCTCGCCGCTTTATGGCTTGCGACGACGCACGATATACTTGTCACTCTGTTTCTTGCGACGAGTGCGTGCACCCAGCGTCGGTTTACCCCAAGGAGTAAGCGGAGCTTTGCGCCCAATTGGGGCCCGACCTTCGCCACCACCATGCGGGTGATCTACTGGGTTCATGACTGAACCACGTACGCTGGGGCGTTTGCCTAACCAACGGGACCTACCTGCTTTACCCATCGAGAGGTTCTCATGATCGATATTGCCAACCTGGCCAATGGTAGCCCGGCAATCAACATGGATCAGACGCACCTCGTTAGAAGGCATGCGGATATGGGCATAAGCGCCCTCTTTGGCCATGAGCTGAGCAGAAGTGCCAGCCGATCTAACCAGTTGCCCGCCCTTCCCTGGTTTGAGCTCAATGTTATGAATCAAGGTACCTACCGGGATGTAACGGATAGGCATCGCATTGCCAGGGAAAATGTCAGCTTTCTCACCAGAGAGCACGGTATTGCCAGGTTTCAAGCCAACTGGGGCCAAAATATAACGTTTCTCGCCATCAGCATAATTGAGTAGGGCGATGTTGGCAGAGCGGTTGGGATCGTATTCAATACCTACTACTGTGGCCGGTATGCCATCTTTATTACGCCGGAAGTCGATAATACGGTACTGGCGTTTGTGGCCCCCACCTCTGTGCCGCACTGTGATCCGACCGAAGGAATTACGCCCACCTCTACGCTGTAGCGGAGCGAGCAAGCTACGCTCGGGCTCAGTTTTGGTAATTTCATCAAAGGCGGAAACCGTCATGAACCTGCGCCCTGGGGACGTAGGTCTAAACTTCTTAATAGCCATCTTCTCGTCCCTCCTTGCCTAGACAGTTTCTAGGATGGGAATCGTCTTGCTATCTTTGGTCAAAGTAACGATAGCCTTCTTCCAAGAAGAGGTACGCTTATAGCCGTAACGATTACGCTTCAGCTTTCCATACACTCTCATGGTGTTAACCGATTCTACCCTGACTTTAAAAATGGTTTCGAGCGCTTGAGCAATCTCGATCTTATTGGCATCGTCAGCCACCTCAAAGGTATACTTCCGGTGCTCCATCATCTCTGTGCTGCGCTCACTGACTATGGGGCGAAGGATGATATCCCTTGCATCACGCATTAGGCCAGCACCTCCTCGAGTTTAGCAACCGCATCTTTGGTCAAGATGAGGGATTTATGCTTGAGTACCTCATAAACGTTAGCCGAATTAGTATCTACAACAGTGACTCCGGGAATATTGCGGGCGGATAAGAAAACGTTCTGATCCACAGCACAGGTAACGATTAGTGCTTTTTCCGCTTCAAGCGCTTGCAACATGGCCACGATTGTTTTGGTCTTGGGGGCATCTACTGACAATTCATCCAGCACAATCAGTTGTCCATTCTGAGCTTTGGTCGAAAGCGCTGACCGCAAAGCTAGGCGACGCACTTTCTTTGGCATATCCAGCTTATAGCTACGGGGATGGGGGCCAAAAGTGATCCCGCCGCCTCTCCATATAGGCGAAACACGGCTGCCTGCTCGAGCCCGACCGGTCCCTTTCTGACGCCAAGGTTTCTTACCGCCACCGCGCACTTCGGCACGGGTTTTAGTATCGTGGGTACCGCTGCGCTGCGCTGCTAAATGCCTGACCACGGCTAAATGCATGACATGTTCATTGGCCTCAATACCAAAAACTGCGTCGGCAAGCTGCATCTGCCCGACCATCCCACCTTGCATGTTGCGCACATCAACTGTAGGCACTGATAACTCCTCCTTTCACAACAAACCGCAAAGGTAGCGAGAGCTATGCCTTTACGGAATTCTTGATGGTAACGATGCTACCCTTAGCACCAGGGACTGAACCTTTAACCAATAACAAGTTCTGCTCCATATCAACCTTGACCACTTCTAGATTCTGCACAGTACGACGGACAGCACCTAGATGGCCCGGCATTTTGCGCCCCTTAAAAACGCGGGCTGCATCACGGGCTTGCAGCGAACCGACCCCGCGGTGATACTTGGAACCATGGCCCATCGGACCACGATGGAAGCCCCAGCGCTTAATTGCGCCAGCGTAGCCCTTACCGCGAGAAATACCGGTTACGTCGACAGCCTCACCCGGCTTGAAAATATCAACAGCGATCTTGTCACCAATTTGGTATTTTGCAGCATCGGTTAAGCGGAACTCGCGCAAAACGCGATGCGGTGCTACTTTAGCTTTGGCAAAATGGCCACGGGCTGGTTTGTTGAGCTTACGCTCAGGAATTTCGTCAAAACCAATCTGCACTGACTGATAGCCATCTCTTTCCAAACCTTTAACCTGGATGACTGGGCATGGCCCCGCAAGAATCGCCGTTACCGGGATTAGCTCACCCGTTGCGGTGAACAACTGGGTCATGCCCAGTTTTCTCCCAATAATTGCCTTATCCATGAATGCCACCTCCACAACAAATTTACCTTGAACTTTTTCTACTAAACGCGCCTAAAGCTTGATCTCGATATCCACGCCAGCCGGTAAGTCTAAGCGCATCAAAGCATCCACAGTTTTGGGGGTGGGCTCCAAAATGTCGATCAAACGCCGGTGGGTTCGCATTTCGAACTGCTCGCGGATATCTTTCTCCACGTGCGGAGCTCGCAAAATAGTGAAAAGCGACCTTTCGGTAGGCAACGGAACCGGGCCAGATACCCCTGCACCAGTTCTTTTGGCAGTCTCCACAATCTTCTCCGAAGATTGATCTAAAATCTTATGGTCAAAAGCTTTCAGACGTATTCTGATCTTTTGCTGTGCCATGTACTTGATTCCCTCCTTTTAACCCAACAACCCTATTCTCCGCGCCCGCTTGAACAGCGAACCTGCTCCGCAGGAATTTCCTCTGGCGACATGGCCGCCAGGAGCAACCTCCTGCATCATCACTCAGTCAATGTTTTTCGGTCTGAAAAACATTGACAGCTAGGCTCAAAACCTGAGTGCTAGCCCTTTATCATGAGGGTATACCGCGGCCTGTTCAGGGCCGCAGTATACCTGGGAACCTCTCAGACTGCCCGAACTTATTCAGTAACCTCGGTCACAACACCGGCACCAACGGTGCGGCCACCTTCGCGAATGGCGAAACGGACGCCGCGCTCCATGGCGAT
>CALNBW010000324.1 GCA_937874815.1 uncultured Bacillota bacterium
GTATACCAGGGGTCCGCGGCCATTTTCTTTGGTAGTTTGCTGTAAAAGCCAGGATGATACCACATGATTCGACACAGGCGAATGATGCACAGGCCTCAAATATGTGGATATACCATATTTATGTAGGACTATTTCCTAGGGCTATAGACCCAGACGACATAGGACCCGACTGCATCAACAGCTGCTCCAGAGCTTGTAGAGCAGTTAGTGGCGTATTCTGTTCCACTATGTCGAAAACCAAGAGCGCTTGGCCCCGGGCTTGGGTTAAGCAAGTACCTATATCAGCTGCCTGCCCTTGAAAGAATAGCACCGGATGAGCTTTCTCTAAATGCTGTACTATCTGTCGGGAGGGCTCTCCCTCGTCAGTGGCTACTATCCAGATTTCGAGTAACCGAAGATGATTTGCTTGGGCAAATAAGTAGCAGACGGTGCGCAAGAAAGGATCGAGCCAGGTGTCGGCCTGTTCTACCTTGAACAGCAGACTGATGGCCACCTGTCGCCCTGGATTGACTATGCATAATACCCATACTACCCAAGCCACCAGCGCAACCACGCCAGCCAGTGTGAACCAAAACATAAGCACCACCTCTTCCTCTACAGATTTGGGGTGCTACATAGTATGTAGTTGCCAGACAATGTGCTAGTGTTGGCCACCAGATTTGTTAACGGATGCTGACTAGTTTGAGCTTGACTCCCTGCACAACAGCTTGGGTGCGGTCTTTTACGTCTAGCTTACGCAAAATACTGCTGACGTGGTTCTTAACAGTCTTTTCACTGATAAATAGTTCCGTGGCAATCCGCAAATTAGTGTAGCCCTGGGCCATCAAATGGAGCACTTCTAACTCCCGCGGGCTTAAGAGCAGCTGCTGATGCATCACCACTTCGGAGGTAGCTGCCGGTTGCTCCGAAAGACGGGCAAACTCGCGCATCAGTTTATCCCCTAGGCCAGGGTTGACTACCGAACCGCCAACAGCCACGGTCCGAATAGCCTCGCAGAGGCGCAAGGGCTCTACATCTTTGAGCAAATAACCAGCAGCACCCGCCCGCACTACCTCAAACAGGTACTCAGTATCATCGTGGATAGTTAGCACCAAAATATTGATCTCCGGATAGCGAGTCTTGATGAGCCGCGTGGCTTCGATGCCACTGCCCCCAGGCATGTTAATATCCATCAAGATAACATCAGGGCTGACTTCTCCCAGCGACAGCATAGCTTCCACGGAATTACCTGCTTCGCCAACAATGCGGAAATCGGATTCTAACTCAAGGATGCGACGCAGTCCTTTGCGGAATAATTTATGGTCGTCTACCAATAGTATGTCAATGCACATGGTCATCCGCCTCCTTAATAGGCACCCTTACTGAGATTCTTGTTCCTTGGCCAGGTACTGAATTTAGCTGCCAACTGCCTTGCAGCAATTCAGCCCGCTCCCGCATACTGAGCAGTCCATAATGATCTCCTTCTCGGCGCAGCGTTGCAGGCACGTCGAAGCCACAGCCGTCATCCTTGATCATAATACCAATTGCAGTGATTTCAAACTCGACCCGGATGAGGGCATTACGGGCGTTAGCATGTTGGCTGATGTTATTCAAGGCCTCCTGAATGATGCGAAATACACCAACTTCTACATGCATTGGTAGGCGCTTTTCGTAGCCAATCACTGAGAACTCGGTGACGGTCGGGCAGTGTTCATTGAAGTCAGCAACAAAACGTCGTAGCGTAGGCACTAAGCCTAAGTCGTCTAGCGTCATGGGGCGCAGATCGTAAATAATCTTGCGTATGTCTTGTAAACTAAGGCGCACTAGGTCCTTGAGGGTGTGCAGCTCTTGCCTTACTTGGCTGATATCGCTATCAAGCAGTTTCTCGCAGATTTCGGCCCGGAGGACCACGCTAGCCAGGGCCTGAGCTGGCCCATCGTGAATATCGCGGGCGACACGACGCCTTTCTTCTTCTTGAGCCTTAATCACTCGCACACCGAGCTGCTGCCGCTGCTGGAGGCCATCAAGACCGCCCAGGTCGTGCAGGCTACTCTGCAGATACTGCATCGCTACGCCCACATGGGTAGCGAGGTTATCTGCTTTCTCCACGGTAGCTAATAAGTTACGCACAGAACGCTCCAGCTCATCCCGCTGGGAGCGCAGTTGCGCCTCCCGTTCTTTCAGCACTACCAGCTCTAACTGTGTCAGTTGGGCCTCTTCATAAGCATTCTTAATCCTGTCCTCCGAGCAGCCCCCAAAGGAACGGCTTGCCTCCATTAACCGTACTCGCGCTAGCCGAAATTGGCGCTCTTTCTCATCTACCTGGCGAATCACTATCTCAGTTGCCTCTTTTATTTCCTGCAACTGCGCCTCCACCCGGGCATACTCGGTTCTCGCCATCTCGGCTATCTCGAAGATCTCGGCCTTGCTCTGATTGATGGCGTTAATAGTTTTATTTAATATTTCATCCAGCTTCTTGAAGATGAGTAACCGCCTCCCTGCCTCCTTCATAAGGAAGGAGAACATACCTCCGCACGCTAGAGCAGTATGTGCCCATCGGGCACATTCTGGTATGTAACGATATTCGCCCTTAGATTCTTCTGCTTTTGCCCCCCGCTATCCTGCTACAGAGGGGAAGTTCGTGGATAAGAAAAAGGTGGGAATTATCCCACCCTTTAAAAACAGAACAAACGTGTGCGCAAACCTACCCGCTGGAGACATTCCTCCGCAGAGGTGTGTCCATCCCGATGGGGACATTCCTCCGCAGAGGT
>CALNBW010000325.1 GCA_937874815.1 uncultured Bacillota bacterium
CCCTCAAGGGTCTGCTATTAAGCGGGCCACCCGGCACCGGTAAAACGCTATTGGCCAAGGCGGCCGCCGCCTATACGGATTCCACTTTCATTGCAGCTAGTGGTAGCGAGTTTGTGGAGATGTATGCCGGCGTGGGTGCCCAGCGAGTGCGGCAGTTATTCGAGCGGGCTAAAGATACAGCCCGTAAGCAAAATAAGAATAAGGCTATCGTGTTCATAGACGAGATTGATGTTCTGGGTGGCCAGCGTGGTAAACACAGCAGCCATTTGGAATATGATCAGACCCTGAACCAGTTGCTAGTGGAGATGGATGGCATCGCTAATACCAGCGATATTCAGATACTGACGATTGGAGCCACTAACCGGCCCGATCTGCTTGATGGCGCTCTCTTGCGACCGGGGCGCTTTGACCGGATGGTCAAAGTGGATTTACCGGAAAAAGAAGCACGGCTGCAGATCCTACAAGTGCACACGCGCAACAAACCTTTGGCTAAAAATGTGGATTTAGCCCAGTTAGCACAAGAGACCTACGGTTTTTCTGGGGCTCACCTGGAGAGTCTGGCCAACGAGGCAGCTATTTTAGCCATGCGGGAAGGCGCTGCCCACATTGAGCAACGCCATTTTCAGCAGAGTATAGATAAAGTGATGCTGGGAGAGGCTCAGGACCGGTGGCGGAGCAACGCCGCATCAGTTTGCATGAGGCGGGCCATGCCTTAGTTGCCGAACACGTCAGGCCAGGGTCAGTGGCTACGGTTACCATTCTGTCGCGCGGCGACACGCTCGGTTATGTGCGGCAAACTGTAGATGACGAAGCAGCTTACCTGCAGACGAAGCAGCAGATTCAGGAACAGCTTTGGGTACTATTGGCCGGAGCAGTGGCTGAAGATCTGACTCTAGGCAGTCGCAGCACGGGTGCCAGCGGGGACTTCCAGAAGGCCATTGAGCTGGCGCGACGTTATGTGCTCGCCGGTATGTCTCCTTTAGGAATTGTGGATGAATCAGTATTAGCTAAGGACGAGTTTCATCGCGCCCAGCAGGCTTTGCTCCAGGAGGTCGAAACGGCCGTGCGCTCTTACCTCACAGAGCACATGCCCATCCTCCGGCAAGTGGCAGCAAAGCTGCAACAAGATGAGCGGATTGCCGGCTCTTGCCTGCGTGAATTAATAGCTACCCCTGTAAGCGCCTGATGCAATTGACATTCATCTAGTTGCCCCGCGGTATCGGTAGGGGCCGGACCCTGTCCGGCCCGGGCGAGACAGGGTCTCGCCCCTACAGCAAGGGCAGCTTTTTTTCGTCTTTGGCTGCGGGCAGCAGGTAACCACACTAGATGTGTGGAATACTGAGGGTGTGTGCAATTGTGGGAGGCGTGACAGATGAATGCAGAAATAATAGCTGTCGGTACCGAGTTGTTGCTCGGTCAGATAGTGAACACCAATGCTCAATTCTTAGCACAGGAGCTAGCATCGCTAGGTATGGGGGTTTATTACCATACAGTAGTTGGCGATAATCTACAGCGATTAGTGCAGGCATTTCAGCAGGCTTGGGAACGATCGCAGGTGGTTATTCTAACGGGTGGGTTAGGGCCCACCACCGACGACATCACGCGGGATGGGGTAGCTTTGGCGCTCCACCGCCCGCTAGGTTTTCACGAAGATGTTTGGCAAGAGATTGTGGGCCAGATGTGGCGCACAAATCGTCCCATTCCGGAGAATAACCGGAGGCAGGCCATGGTTCCCCAGGGTGCCACCGTGCTGCCTAACCCCCGGGGCACCGCGCCCGGACTTGCCATTGCAGAAGGCGATCACCTCGCTGTTTTACTGCCAGGGCCACCGCGGGAAATGCAGCCCATGTTTGTTGACTACGTGCGGCCCCTGTTGCTCGAGAGAATTGGTCATGGCGTTATTCTGTCCCGCAGCCTCAGGGTGATCGGCATTGGCGAGTCAGCTCTGGAAGAGCAGATTGCCGATCTAATAGCTGCACAAAGCAATCCCACTATCGCCATGTATGCCAGCTTAGGAGAATTGCAGATACGCATTACCGCCAAGGCTGAAGACGAGGCGGTAGCCCAGGGCTTGATTGCTCCTATTGAGGCCGCCATTAGGCAACGCATTGGTAGCGCCATCTATGGCGTCGATGCCGATACGTTACCTGGCGTCTTAGGACAACTGCTCAAGGAGCGGGGTTACCAGATAGCATTGGCCGAGTCTTGCACTGGTGGCCTGCTGGGTAGCATGATCACCGATGTTCCTGGCAGTTCCGAGTACTTTGGTGCCGGTTATATCACCTATAGCAATCATGCTAAGCACTCCATGCTTGGCGTTCCTCTTGAGCTCATCGCTAAGCACGGTGCCGTCAGTGCGGCTTGTGCAGAAGCTATGGCTGCGGGTGCGAGAAGAGCCAGTGGCGCAGATGTAGGCATCGCCATTACCGGTATTGCCGGACCTGACGGCGGCACTGCTGAGAAGCCTGTGGGCACAGTTTACATAGCAGTTGTGGCCCCCGAAGGCGCATTGGTAGAGAAGCTAGCTCTGCGCGGTGAACGGGCTGCCATTCGCGCTCGCTCCGCCAAAACAGCGATGAACTTGGCTCGGCTGCTTTTGTTGGGAGAGAAAGGGAGCTTTTAGCCGTCAGCAGGAGTAAATACAGCCAATTTGCCCGAAATCGGCCCAATCGAACAAGCGTGCGATTAGAGGTGGTTGGACAACTATGGTATGCTACCATTAGAAAATTTAGATTTATTGGGGGGGGAAGGT
>CALNBW010000326.1 GCA_937874815.1 uncultured Bacillota bacterium
GTAAGTGCTGAGAGGCATTTAGCTGACCGGTACTAATAGGTCGAGGGCTTGATTTAGTGAATTCGCGCAGCGAATTCGCCCAAAGCGGTAGCACAGTTCACGCAGTGAACTATGCGAAAGCGCCCCTAGCCTTAATGGCTTTAGGGGAGGGGTAAGCATTTCTGGTGAAACTTTCTATCACTGTCCAGTTTTGAGGGTATAATACCCGGACTGGTCGACACATGGTTCCTGCTGAGAGAGTATTTATAACCGTGCTCTCGCTATATTGAACTCATCCGCCTTTGGGCGTCTAAGTTCAATCCAGCTGGCGCACTATGTGTGCGACAAGTCGCACACCTTCTGGCGGCAACGGCGGAGGGGCCACACCCGTTCCCATCTCGAACACGGAAGTTAAGCCCTCCAGCGCTGATGGTACTTGGGCATGAGCCCTGGGAGAGTAGGTCGCTGCCAGATTCTATTTAAAAGACCTCGCGAATAAATTGCGGGGTCTTTTGTTTTTTTGTTGGGCGTTTTGCGGGCCGAGGTTATGTCCCCATCGTATTAAAACCCCAGGCTTAATGTGTGGGGTTTTGCTTATGGTTTTTAAAAGGCTAACTTGCGGGCAGACGCAGATAACGATATTATGCAGATAGTATGTCGTTATGTAGTAAAATTTAAGGTAGGCGATGATTAATGACGATAGATATTGTAAGTAACATTCAAAAGCGGTACGCCTCAATGACAAAAACGCAGCAAAAGATAGCTGACTTTATGCTGGCTGATCCCCAGTCGATGACCTTTATCACTTTAAAAGAACTAAGCGCTGCAGTGAATGTGTCCGAGATAACGATCTTAAACACATGTATAGCATTGGGGTATGAGAACTTCAACGAGGTTAAATATGAGTTCAGGAAATATGTGAGCATGCAATGCAAGGTAATGGTCCAAGTAGAGAACAACTATGCGTCTCCTGGTGTTCCCAGTCGAGAACTACAAGATAAACATAATCTGTTACTGCAGGTCTGCCAGGAGGAGTTTGACATGACCAAGGAATTCTTCGAGTCTCTTAATCTCGATAGTATTTCTGAGGCTGCTCAGATGATTCTTAAGGCAAAAGCGGTCGTCATCTGTGGATACGGTGTGTCCAGACAAGTGGCAGAGTTTTTCTCCATGCGCTTGGCCTTGCTCGGCTTACCATCGATAGTGGTTAACACGGAATCGGCGGATAGTATACAGGCCGCTTTGCCATTCCTGACGGAAGAAATGCTGCTAGTAGCTATTTCGTTCCCTGATTACTATCTAATGACGACTAAGGTAGCCGAATACGCCAAGAGCAATAACGTGCCGATATTAGTCCTAACGGATTCGTTGAAAGCCCCTGTAGTCAAATATGGGGCATTAAGCCTTATCTCACGCACGACGACTCGTCTCCTCCTGAACACAGTCCCACTACCGTTTATGATGGTCAACTTTATTACTACCGCAGTGAGTATCGAACAGAGCGCAACATCGGAGCAAACGCTCTCAGTACCTGAATCATTTGCAAGCTTCTTTGGTACCGAATAGGGTAAGAACTCGGCCGCCCGGATCCTCTGGGGGGCCTTCTTTTGCCCCCAAATTATATATAGATGTATGCCTGGGAATATCTTTTATAGTAGATGCACCACAATATCGCATTCTCTTGACGGCCTTTAAAGTAAATGATATGATTTCCATGCAGTCAGCGTACAACATTTCATCAAGGGGGGTATTAATTTGTTTAGTAAGTCGTCCACTAGAAGGTTGCTTGTGATGTTTATCACATTAGCAATGACTCTCTCTTTATTCACTGGTTGTACTGGCGGTAACAAGCCAGGTTCTGCTGAACTAGATACAGAGCAATATATAAACACTTATCTAACAGCAGATCCAACTACTTTAGACCCAAGCAGGCGTTCAGACACCTATTCTAGCAGTATTATAGTTAATACGCTAGAGGGCCTTATCCGCATGGAAGAGCGGGATGGGGAATACCACCTAAGCCGTGGGGATGCGGAGACATGGGAACCTAACGAGGATGGCACTGTTTGGACATTCCGTCTCGGTGATAACAAATGGGAGGACGGGGTTCCAGTTACGGCAGATCAATATGTCTATTCTCTACAGCGCACTTGCGCGCCAGACACGGGTTCACCTAATAGCAATTTCTTAGCCCCCATTAAGAACTTCGAGGCTGTCAACAAGGGGCAACTCGATGTCAGCCAGTTGGGCGTTAAGGCTCTTGATGAGAAAACGTTAGAAATTACACTTGGCGAACCTGTACCTTCTTTCTTAAGCATGATCGACACCACCGTATATTACCCACAGCGCCAAGATAAGATCGAAGAGTGGGGCGAAAAATACGGTTCCGAGGCCAAATACACCATTTCCAATGGCCCATTCAAGGTCGCAAACTGGACCCACAATAGCTCTATTGAGCTTGTTAAGAATGATCAATATTGGGATGCGGATAGCGTAAAACTGCAAAAGGTGAATTTTGCTATCATGTCCGACGAAACGACCTACTATAATGCTTTTGAAGCTGGGGAAATCGACTTTGTTAGTACCGGCAAGACCGAATGGTTAGAGAAATTTAAGGCGCGGGACGACTCAGTCCACAACTCTTACACTTCTGCTACTATCACCTACGCTTTCTTTAACACAGAAGACAAACTGTTCAAGAATGCCAATGTGCGTAAGGCTTTCATGCTAGGCATCGACCGCGAAGAGATTAACGAAGTCTGCTTTAGCGGCTT
>CALNBW010000327.1 GCA_937874815.1 uncultured Bacillota bacterium
GCCATACTCAACCAGACACCAACCTTCTATACGCTCTATCACGCGAATTTTGTGTCCAGGATAAAGAGTAGTTATGATATTAGATTTATTGGCAGTGCTAGGGGTGCTACGTACGTTGACGCCTACCTGAGTCTCGACTTCCGTTTCTACCGCCAGCAGCCAGTCAGCAATCCAACCATAGGTGTCCTTGTTGAGGCGCACTTCGTACCAGCCGGTAGTCACGCCAACGACTTCTACAGCGCCATTATAAGGGATCAATCCGATCCGATCCGACTCAGTGCTAGGGTTGGCCCGCACATTGGCCCCATCAGTGACAATAACGCGACCAGGCAGACTGCCGCGTGTCTCTATTTCCACAGTTGTATCTGTAACTACAGGCTTGATATTTTCAGGCAAAGGGAAGATTAGCTGCTCCACCCCCCCTGATTGTTGGAACAAGACTTCTTTGAGGGCCAGTGGCCAGCTGAGCGACAAGCCCCGCTTATCTGAGCTCAGTTTTGCCTGCGGTAACAGATAACGAGCCCGCTCCCCCAAGGTCAGGCGAATGCGTGCGCTGTTATCATCCAGCGGCTCCACGGCAAAGGCAACCAGGTCGCCACCGGTTAGCTGCTGCGCATCAGGTTCGGCCGTTGCGTTATGCACGGTCAGTGTAACCTCACGACCATCCGCACTGACTTCCAGCGGGCTCAGCTCCAAGGCTCGCGTGGATTTGAAGGCAAGGCCGGTTACAACCCCCTGCTCCTGCAATAGTTCGCCGGGGCCTAACTGCCCAGTCGGTGATGTTATGTAAACACTACGCGAAGCCGGATCCCACCAGATGCCAGCACCTAGACTCTCACCAATGAACCGAATCGGCACCATAGCACGATTATCTATAATGCGCGGCGCGACGTCTAGCTTGGTTTCTTGACCATCAATCTTAGCCTGCGTCTTGCCTACCTGCACCTGAATCTCAGTGTTATTTTTCTTGATTAGAATAGGCTCTGAATTTGACCGCCAGACAACGTCGGCACCAAGGGATTCCATGATTACCCGTAGGGGCACCAAAGTGCGGTTGTCTACTATTGTCGGAGGCACATCTGAATAAAGTGGCTGCCCATCAAGGAATAATTTAGCTACTGGTGCGGCAAAAGCTAACTCCCCGGGAATAACCATGGCTAACAAACAGAGAAGGACTGCAAGGGTGCGAAGTTTCTTCATGTCGTCTCCTTTCCTGATCTATGTCATACTGGCATTTGTTTCGACACAAAAGGCCTATTTCCTACTTAAATTCCCTAATTTTTTGCAGAAAAACCTGTGTGCGCGACCCAGCCACTCCTATGATATACTTTCGCTAGTCATTATTAAGCATAATTAATAGGAGTGTAACGAAATTGAATTCATCTTGGCTTCACGGCCAGAGCAAGGACTAATACCCTAGACGTGCAATCACAAATTAAGTTCGCCAGGGGCAGGATTAGCCGCGAAAGAAGCCAATACATGATTTAAGATGACCCAGATTAGGAGAAAAGGAGAATCAGTGTTCTATGCGTGTTTACATCTCAGTTGATATTGAGGGTATTTGTACCGTAGTTAGTGGTGCCAGCACCAGTGTAGCTGGAAACGACTATACCAGGGCCAGACGCCAAATGACGGCAGAAGCTAACGCTGCTGTTTTGGGCGCCCTGGCGGCAGGAGCAACGGAAATTGTGCTTAACGACTCCCATGGCAGCATGACGAACCTCATTCCTGAGGAGCTACACCCAGCAGCAGAGTTGATTCAGGGCACACCAAAACCGCTGATGATGATGGAGGGCGTGGATGCCGGTTTCGATGCAGCAATTTTCATTGGGTACCATGCTCGCATGCAGCAGCACGGTATATTAAGCCACACCATCAGCGGTGGTACCGTCTCTAATATTTACTTAAACGGGCAGCCTCTGGGCGAGACCGCCATTAACGCTGCTATTGCTGGCTACTACAAGACACCGGTAGTCCTGGTCGCGGGTGATAACGAAGTCTGCCAAGAGGCAAAGGCGACACTAGGCAAAGTTAAGACGGTGGCTGTAAAGCAGGCTATCACCCGTTATTCGGCCCGCTCTTTGCACCCCGCCAAAGCTTGCGAGCTCATTCAAGCTAGCGTTACAGAAGCACTTAAAGACCTAAGTCAATACCAACTCTATCAACCCGCAGGACCCTATACCTTTGCCCTGCAGTTCATACAAGCGGGGCAGGCAGATGCAGCAGCTATGATGCCTGGAACAACCCGCGTTGATGCCAGCACCGTCAGCTTTAGCCACGAAAACTACATAGAAGCGTTCCGCGGCCTGCGCTGCATGATCAGCCTGGCACGGCCCTAAGCAGAAATAATAAAGCTGCGTGGCGCTTGCTAAAGGTCGTGGCCCTACTCGCGCGCGTGTGGCCTAGTACTGTAGGGAGGTGCTTAGCCATCGACATGTGCTCTCACTATATCTTCGATATAGTTGCCGCACTAATTAGGGAAGCGAAT
>CALNBW010000328.1 GCA_937874815.1 uncultured Bacillota bacterium
TCTGCTGGCAATCTTCGGTAGCCCCAGGGCTTTTCTTGATGTTATCGGACAAGCAACCCCACTAGTATTTACCGGACTAGCAGTCGCCTTCGCTTTCCGCACGGGGATGTTCAATATAGGGGCTGAGGGACAATACACGATGGGTATGCTGGCAGCCGGTATTGCTGGCATTAAGCTACATTGGTTACCAGGCCCGCTCCTAATACTTGCTTGCCTTGCCGCCGGTACCCTAGCAGGCGGCTTATGGGCTGCTATCCCTGGCTGGTTGAAGGCTAGACGGGGCGTGCATGAAGTCATCAACTCGATTATGATGAACTACATCGCCCTCTATCTTTGCAACACGCTAGTTTTGTCTAAATGGCTACGGGCCCCTGGCTATCAAGCCACTTACGAGATTCCCAAGAAGGCGTTCATCCCCAACTTTATGGGAACGACTGCAAACTGGGGTATCATGTTAGCGATTCTGGCTGTAGTTTTCGTGTATTACCTGCTGTGGCGGACCAAACTAGGTTATGAAATTCGTGCTACCGGCTATAATCCGAGTGCTGCCGAATATGCCGGCATTAACGTTCCGAATCGGTTATTAGGGGCCCTAGTGATCAGTGGTCTTTTGGCTGGTCTGGGCGGCGCGGTGCAAACTCTTGGCGTCAAACGGCGCGTTTTTCAGCTATTCGGCTTCACGGGAGTAGGGCTTGATGGTATCGCTGTATCGCTTATCGGGCGCAACCATCCGGTTGGGGTAGTGCTGGCGGCTTTGCTCTATGGCACCCTCTATCGCGCCTCCGCTAGCATTCAACTATCTACAGGCGTTCCTAAACAGGTGGTCGGCATAATTCAGGCTTGTATCATCTTCTCTATTGCTGCCGACGAAGTGGTTCGCTTCCTGCTTAAGCGCGCATCGAGAAAGGGGGAAGCAGCATGAACTATATTACTACTACCACGCTTCTCTATTTCGCTGTACGCTCAGCCGCCGTGTTGCTTTTGGCTGGCCTTGGAGGCATCTTCTCGGAACGGGTTGGTGTGGTCAATATCGCCCTTGAAGGGATGATCACTTTCGGCTCGTTTGCCGCAGTCGCCGTTACTTTGCTCACTAACCAGCCCTGGCTTGGCGTGCTTGCTGCTATTTTGGGTGGCGCGCTCATGGCTGCCCTGCACGGGGTGCTTTCCATTCGTTTTAAAGCTAACCAAGTGATCAGTGGTACAGCAGTCAACATCTTAGCTGCTGGTTTGAGTTCGTTCCTGATGAAAAGTATCTTTAACCAAGGAGGGCACTTGCTTCTGGATACAGCGCCCAAAATAGCTGATTGGTCAATACCTTTTATTAAGGATATTCCCTGGATAGGGCCAATCTTGGGGACCCACTCCCCTGGCGTCTACCTGGCTTTCGTGCTAGCAGGGGTTACTCATTTTGTACTCTTCCATACACCAATCGGACTGCGCATGCGGGCCGTAGGTGAACACCCGCATGCAGCTGATACTGTCGGTATCAATGTCTATCGCATCCGCTACCTGGGTGTAATCCTAAGCGGCGTGCTAGCAGGCTTTGCGGGTAG
>CALNBW010000329.1 GCA_937874815.1 uncultured Bacillota bacterium
TGGTCCACCCCTAACCACCCGTCCCCAATTCTACATCTCACACACAGGAGGCAACTCAAATGAAAATCCTACTCACCGGCTACGAACCCTTCGGGGGCGAAACCATCAACCCCGCACTAGAAGCCGTCAAACAACTGCATGGGCAAACCATCGGCACTGCCCAGGTCGTCGCGGCCCAACTGCCCGTCGTCTGGGATGCCGTTATGCCCAAATTCATCGCTGCCCTTGAAGAACACCAACCCGATGTCGTTATTAACGTCGGCCAAGCCGGCGGCCGCGCCAAGATAACCCCCGAATACATCGGCATTAACCTCATGAACGGCAAAGATAACGATGGCGTTGTCAAAGTTGGCGAACCCATTGTTCCTGGCGGCTCCGATGGCTACTTCGCGAATCTGCCCGTCGTACAAATGGCTGCCGCCATGAACCAGGCCCACATTCCGGCCGCTGTCTCTTACACCGCGGGTACTTACCTTTGTAACTACCTGGCCTATGCCGTGCGCCACCATGCCGTCATCAATAACCTGAACCTTAAATCGTGCTTCATCCATATCCCTTATCTGCCTGAGCAGGTTGTCGACAAGCCAGCCAACACCCCCAGCATGCCCCTGGCAACCATCGTCGCCGGCCTGCGGGAATGCATCAAAGTGGTCGCGCTAGGGGTGTAATTAGCAAGCCTGCCGCCTAAAACTGCTAATCAACAAGCCACGCCGCTTTCGGCGTGGCTTTATTTAGCCCTCCGCAACCCGCCCCCCAGCCCCTCGCCTCCAAAGGTGCAGCCCGCACTGCTGTAGAATATGAAACGTATAGAAGCATAAACATGCAAACGCTTGGCACTATGGAATCAACTATAATAAAAGGTGATCAATATGCTAAGCACAATGGAGGAGAGGTTTCTAATGCTAAGTTTCGTGATCTGCGACGACAACAACAACTACAATCGCCTCATGGCCAAGCGGCTAATCGACACCATCTATGAGCAGCAAATCATTGCGCATGTTGCCTTGGTTACTACTAGTATAGATGAAGTGCTTGCGTACAGCCGTAAGCCCATATCCCCGGAAAACAGGAATGCATATTTACTCGACATCGATTTCAACAGCCAAGCACAAGGCCTTACCCTGGCGCAAACCATCAGGCAATATGACCGACAATCGTATATCGTGTTTATTACCGCCTATCCTGAGTTCATTATGCAGAGTGTAAAACTAAAAATCTTCGACTACCTGCTCAAGCCAGTAAGCATGGAAGCCGTCGAGAAGCTAGTTATCGATCTCTATCGTGATCATGTGCAAACACGTTCAACCTGTAAACAGCTGATCATCAACTCCGGCGGCAACGTTTATTTCCTGCGCTCGTCTGAAATTATCTATGTCGAGAGCTATCGCAACAAAATCGTGGTTCATTGCCACGATAAGACTATCGAAACCTATGGAGCGCTCGCCTCCATTGAAAACAGGCTGGCGGGGGAGGGGTTTTATCGCTGCCATCGCTCCTACCTCATTAACTTGCGCCAAGTTAGGCGGCTCGATCTGAGCCAAAGCCTAGCAATCATGAGCAATGGCCATAGTTGTCATGTTTCCAGGCGCAAGCAAAAGGGGCTCATCGCCTATGTGGATAACGCTTCTTAACTATGCTTGCGTAGCTGGTAATGCCCTGCTCTGCATCCTAACCTATACAGCCTTTACCCGTAAGCGGCCACCGCGCGCCCGAGTTGTGCTTTTCATTGTGGCTTACACAGCAGTTCTCGGCTATTGCCAACCCCCGCTAGGCACTATAAACCTGGCTTACAGTGCATTCAAGGCAGTGTTAATTATTGGTGCATCGGTTATTCTCTTTCAATCATCGTTTGCAACAGCCGGCTGCCTGCTACTCGTCGTGCGCCTAGTGCAGGCCGTTGGCGATGGCCTGGCCGCCCTCGTATTGCTCGTTGGGCGTTGCTACCGCCTGGAGCAGGTGCACGCCAGCATAACTCTGCTCATGGTCGTACAGCTCCTGCGCTGGGCCGTCATCGGACTGCTACTGTTCGCTATCTATCGTTTCCGTTCTCCCGACGGCCCACCTCGGGCTGCCACACCGCTAACGCGCTTCGTTTTGCCAGGCAGCCTAGCTATAGCCACCTACCTGGCAATCGCCAATTACACTATCGCCCCCGACCTGCTACGCTTACCAAGGCATGCTCTAGCAATTAATTGCCTTACGGGTCTGTATTGCAGTCTGGGGGCGCTCGCTTTCATCCCTGTCGCCTATAGCCTTGAAGCACAGGGGATTGACAATAAGCATTTGCGCTTTCACCTCAGCACTTGCGAGCAGCTCGCAGTCGAACTCCGGGGCTTTCGCCACAACTGTCGCAACATCTTGCACGGCCTGGGCGGTCTGATTGAACATAACGATTGGGACGGGCTTAAGGCCTATTTTGCCGAAGTGGCTGCCGATTCCCAGCGCATTGCCGCCAGGCCCAGCAATAGTTCACTACTGCTAATCCATCACCGCCCCCTGTTTGGGTTGCTGAGCGAGAAAATGCAGGCGGCCGAGGCCCTGGGCGTGCCCCTGTACTTGCAGGCAGAACAAGCGGTTGAAAAGCTGCCGCTTGCCGCGACCGATCTATGTGCCATCTTAGGTGTTTTTCTAGATAACGCTCTCGAAGCAGCCGCCGCCGCGCCTTCCGGTTGGGTAAGAGTGTACTTCTATCAAGAGGCAAGGCAGCAACATATCGTCATCAGCAACAACTTCCTAGAGATGCCGACGCTAGCGCGCTTGTACAAGTATGGTTATTCTTCCAAGGGCCCTGGCCGGGGCCTGGGCTTGCCCGAGGTAAAGCGCATCTTACGCCGTTACCCCGCCATTTTGCATAATACCTGCCTCGAGAAAGGTACTTTCACCCAAGAACTTATCATCCCCCTCGCAGTGTAGGACAAGATGGGCAGTTTTAGTTACAGGCGAGCGCGTAACCGTTTAGCACGCCTATTTAGCTATTTGTCCTAAATCTTTGCGGCCCATGGTTCAAAAGTGACATAATTATGCAAAGGGACGTGTCGGCGCAAGTATCTGTATTAACAGGAAGGTGTATACATGAAAAGCATTAAACACACTGCCGCTATAGTAATAACCGCTCTTGTATTAGTGGTAACGTTCATTCTAGGGCTAGCGAACTATTCCAAGACAAAAGCAGACCTTACTGACACTCTAGGC
>CALNBW010000330.1 GCA_937874815.1 uncultured Bacillota bacterium
CTTAATTTGCCGCCGAAAACGGAACTTATCGATCCCCGCAAATAGGCCCAACTTGCCCGTGTTCTCTGGCAGGCTCAACAAAGCAAGTGCCCCTACTTGCGCTAGCGCTTCTACAATCAAGACACCCGGCATAACTGGATAGTGGGGAAAGTGGCCTGCAAAGAAAGGCTCGTTGATGGTCACATTCTTAATGCCGCTAGCTGATTTTCCCGGCACAATGTTGGTCACTTTGTCGACCAGCAGAAAGGGGTGGCGGTGGGGTAGTAAAGCCATGATTTGGTCAATATCCACTGCTGAGTCACCTCCATAGTCATTTTGCACAACTATGTGCACAATTATAGATGAAGCTTCTACTAAGCACAAGGGGCAGGGTGAAACCCATCTTTTTACAGGACAAAACTGCGTCCCCCTGTCCCGGAGGGAAATTACATTTTCTTGCAGGCCAAAACTCCGTCCCCCTGTCCTAGGAGGGAAAATGGTTTTGACTGCGAACTATCCTAGAGAGGATATGTTTTAAGAAAAAAGGAGGGCCCTGATGAGTAAGAGATTGACGCGGGCGGAAGTGCCTGAGCATCTGAAATGGAACCTGACCGACATTTTCCCGGATGATACTGCCTGGGAAAAAGAGCTGGCGAACGTGCTGGCCGACCTCCCCACGGTTACCATGTACCAAGGCCGTTTTGCCGAAGGCCCGGCAGTTTTGCTGGCCTGCCTCGAGGCCATGGAGAACCTGTCCAAAAGAATAGCGCAAGTAGTGAGTTATGCGTCCCTCAAACAATCGGGTGATGGCACCGACCCGGCCAACCAAATGGGCATGGGGCGGGCCGCTGCCATGGCGGCCCAGGTAGGCGCAGCTACTGCATTCATGCGCTCGGAAGCCTTGAGCCTGCCAGCCGGAACCCTGGAGCGCTATCTGGAAACAGAGCCACGGCTGCAGGAATTTGAGCGCCTAATCGAGAAGATGCTGGCGGAAAAACCGCACATGCTGCATCCAGAAACTGAAATGGCTCTAGCTTCGCTGAGCGAAGTGCTCAGTTCACCATCTCTGATTTACAATCGCTCTAAGTCGGCTGACATGACCTTTGCCCCCATACTGGATAGTGAGGGCGTTAGCCATCCTATGTCCTTCGCCATGTATGAAGAGGCCTATGAGAAATCACCCGACGTTGTTTTGCGCCGTAATGCCTACGCCTCGTTTACCGAGGGATTACAGGCCTACCAAAATACCTATGGAGCAACTTGGGGCACCGAGGTCAAGAAGCATGTGACTTTGGCCAAGTTGCGGGGCTACGAATCGGCCACACACATGATTCTGCAGAGCCAAGAAGTAGACCCCGAGGTCTACCATAATCTACACGACATTATCCTCAAGGAACTAGCCCCCCACATGCGCCGTTATGTCGAGCTGCGCAAAAAGGTGCTGGGCTTGGACAAAATCCTGTACTGCGATATTGAGGCCCCGTTAGATCCTGAGTTCAGCCCACCCGCTACCTTCGAGGCTGCCTCCGAGATCATTCTTAATGGCTTGTCAGTCTTGGGAGAAGAATATGCAGCCATTATCGAGGCAGGCTTGAAGAATCGCTGGATAGATCTAGCGAATAACATCGGCAAATCGACCGGAGCTTTCTGCAATACCATTCCGGGCGTGCATCCTTACGTTTTAGTTACCTGGACCGATAACATGCGCAGCGCCTTGTTGCTCAGCCACGAGCTCGGGCATGCCGGGCATGGCGTGCTAGCACAACGTTATCAGCGCCTTAGCAATGCCCGTGCCTCCATGTTCTTCATTGAGGCCCCATCGACGATCAACGAGCTGTTGGTAGGCAATTACATCAAGTCGCAGAGCGATGAACCGCGGATGAACCGTTGGTTGGCGATGCAGCTGTTGATGACCTACCATCACAACTTTGTGCGCCACCTAATTGAAGGTGAACTCCAGCGCCGCATCTTCGCTTTGGCCGAGCAAGGCCAACCGATCACGGCTACTGTGCTCAGCGGTGTGCAGGGCGAGATTCTGGAAGAGTTCTGGGGCGACACCGTGGAGATTGATGCCGGCGCTCGCCTCACCTGGATGCGCCAGCCCCACTATTATATGGGGCTCTATCCCTATACCTATTCTGCCGGGTTAACGGTCGGCACGGCCGTTGCCCAGGACATTTTGACTGAAGGACAACCGGCAGTTGATCGTTGGCTCGCGGTGCTCAAGGCTGGCGGCAGCAAATCGCCGATGGAACTGGCGCAGATGGCGAATGTGGATATGACCAAGCCCGAAGCCATTCGTAAGGCAGTTGCTTATGTCGGTTCGCTGGTTGATCTCGTAGTTGATAGCTTTTAATAATATCGGCACTGGCCCCGAAGCAGCGATGTTTCGGGGCCGCTGCTAAGCGGTGCTACCGACCGCGTAGGCACGGTATGGCTATTGTTTAGACAATAGAAACAAGGGGATGAAAAATGTTATCCCTTGGTTTTAAATTAAGTTAAAGATTTTTATACGAGTAAGCAGGATTTAGTCAATGCTGAATATCATAATACAGCGGCATCAGCTGAAGCTGACAAGGCCCAAATATCAGCTTGCACAGCAATGGATGCTATCGACAGAGGGGGGATGATCAACAAGGGGTATCAGCGGCTAGTGGGTCACTATCGGTCAGGAGGTTGTGGCAAAGGGTATAGCTTTTTTTAGGCGATAGCATTCGCTAGTCCCCAGAGGGGCTAGGTTGTATCGTCTGCGCCTTTTGTTGAGGACTAATTAAAAGGGGGAACAATCGTGAAAAGACTGAACAAGGCACTCGTACTTCTCATGTCTTTGCTTATGGTGGTCGGCGCGTTGGCCGGCTGTACGCCTAAGGAACCAGACAAAAAGACTGCTGAGGGATTAGAGGATTGGCGCACCTGGCAAACTGTGGCCGGCGAAATGGAAACATTCGTCTTCCAGAAATCGCAGAGCGCTTCAGAACTCGACATTCTCAGCAACTGCTTCGACTTGCTGACAACAAACGACCCATACGGCACACTTATCCCTGCCGTAGCTGAAAAATGGGAAACGCCAGATGGTGGCAAGAACTGGGTCTTTCATCTTCGTAAAGGCGTCAAATGGGTAGATTACAAGGGCGAAGAAAAGGCCGAAGTTATCGCAGAAGACTTCCTCTGGGGTTTGGAGTCTGTTCACAACTTCGGTAAGAACGACGCTGCTAACATCTCAATGCCCAGTGAGTTAATAGCGGGCGCTGAAGAGTACTATGAGTATACCAAGGAACTGGGCGAAGAAGAGTCCAAAAAGCTCGACCTGACTAAGTTCAAAGAGATGGTCGGTATCGCCGCTCCCGACGATTATACCTTGACCTTCGAGTGTCTCGATGCCTTCCCGTACTTCGAAACGGTGACAGTCTATAACTGCTTAGCTCCGATCTCTGGGAAACTCCTAGAGGAAATTGGCGTAGATACCTATAAGGCTGTAACCTTCGACAAGCTCTGGTACAACGGACCCTATACCATCACTACCTTTGTGCATGGTAACGAAAAGGTTCTTACCAAGAACCCGCTCTATTGGGACAAAACTGCTAAAGTGTTTAACACTGTAACCATTAAGATGATCGAGTCCTCCGACAATGCCTTCCAGATGTTCCAGGCTGGCGAGCTTGATGCCATCGGGCTTACGGAGGCTAATCTGCAGACCATCTATCGCGACAAAGACCACAAGTACCATAACAACCTAGTGGAAAACCGCCCCACTAAGTACTCTTATCAGGTTCATATCAACTTTGATAAGAAAATGGCTGATGGCAAGCCAGATAAGAACTGGAACACGGCAATTGCCAATGCGGCCTTCCGCAAATGCTTATATATCGGCATCGATTGGACCAACTATCTGGCGCGCACCAACGCTATCAATCCGCTGAAGTGCACCAATCTATGTTATACCGCTGCTAACCTGGTCACTACGTCCGATGGCAGAGACTATACTGACCTGGTTATGGATCGGCTTGGCATGAGGCCTAGCGAAGACAAGTACGTCCGCTATGATGCCGAAAAGGGCGCGCAGTATAAGAAGCAGGCGATGGATGAGCTCAAGGCTAAGGGCGTTACTTTCCCTGTGGAGTTTGACTACTACATTGCCGGCGGCAACCAGACCGCTCTCGACTCTGCAACCGTTCTTAAAGACGTCTTTGAAAAGAATCTTGGTGCAGATTTCATCAAGTTCAACATCAAGACCTTTGTTTCCTCTTATGCTCAGGAAGTGCGCAACCCGCAGCTCCAGTCTATAAACATCAACGGCTGGGGTGCTGACTTCGGTGATCCGATCAACTTCCTCGGTCAGGAAATTATTGGTGACGACAACGCTTTCTACGCTAACGCCTACTCTAACGCCAACAATATCACTGACCCTGAGTTCAAGGCTGTGTACGAAGAGTTCACTCGGATGGTCAACGAAGCTAAGAAGATCAACGACGATATGGATAAGCGCTTCGAAGCTTTCGCTGATGCTGAAGCTTACATGATCGAGAACGGCCTGGTTATCCCCTTGTATAACTCCATTACCTGGTCGCTGACGAGAATGAATGCCTATTCGAGAATCTACTGTGCCTACGGCACACAGGGTGCTCGTTGGGTCAACTGCGAGACCAGTAAAGAGCTCTACACCACTGAGCAGTATGAAGAGCTAAAGAGAATCTACGAGCAAGGTCAAGGAAAGTAAACCATGGTAAAATACACGATTAAAAGGCTTCTTGATTCATGCATCACTGTTTTAATCGTGGTAACCATCGTGTTTCTACTGCTGCGGATGCTGCCTGCCGACTATTACTTCACGGAAGAACAGCTGATGAAGCTAAGCCGTGCGGAGTTGGATGATCAGCTTAGGGCAGCAGGTTTGCTGGATCCCCCGTTGGTGCAGTTAGGCCGTTTCTACAAGCAGCTGGCGCACTTTGATCTGGGTATTTCCCGTAGGATACAACAAAACGCTCCCGTGACGAAAGTCATTGGCAGTAGGTTCGTGGTTTCCATGCGTTTGGGTTGGACTTCGCTGGCAATTTCCATTGTCTTGGGAGTGACGTTTGGTGTTCTACAGGCCAGAATGAAAGGGAGATTCTGGGACCATCTCGGCACAGCCTACACGGTTTTCGTGCGGGCTGTGCCCTCCCTGGTCTCTTATTCTCTGATACTGATACTAGGATCGCGATTATTACATCTGCCGTCCATGTTTTCAACCAGAGATGTCTTTAGATCCAGCATTCTACCGGTGGTTTGCCTCAGCATTGGCTCCATAGCAGGTTATATGGTATGGATGCGGCGCTACATGGTGGACGAGCTGAACAAGGATTACATCCGTTTAGCTAAACTGAAGGGTATGTCCACAACCAGCGTCATGTATAAGCATGTCTTAAAGAACGCATTTGTGCCTATGGCACAAAACCTGCCCCAGTCGATTTTGCTGGTGACCGGCGGCTCGTTGCTAGTAGAGCGTTTCTTCGGTGTGCCTGGTCTTGGCCCTCTGCTCACTGACGCGATTGGCCGTTACGATTTGAACCTGGTGCAGATATTAGTCATGATGTATGCGGCAATGGGTATCGTCGGCGTATTCCTCGGAGACGTTTTGATGACGCTGCTTGACCCCCGCATCCGACTTGTCGGCAAGGAGAGTTCGCGATGACAAAAGACAACAATTTGAAACTAACACCAGTGCCAGTTGGCGTTAATGGCCTTGACGAAAAACAATTGTTCTCTTTTGTTGAATATCGGGCCGAGGCAGCAGAGGAGACCGGTTACTCGGAATACTCGTACTGGAAGTCTGTTTGGCAGAACTTCTTGAAGAAGAAAGCGGCCGTGTTTATGAGCTGCGTGTTCATTCTCCTGTTTGTTTTTACTTTTATTGCCGGACCGATCGGGAACTATCAGTATAGCGAATTGCGGCCCGACAAAACACAGATGTTTATCAAACCGAACGATCAGTTTTGGTTCGGCACCGATAATCTGGGACGCGATTATTGGTCGCAGGTCTGGTACGCTACGCAGACTTCGATTAAGTTATCTATCCTAGTGGCTCTCGGTGAATTGGTACTGGGGGTAGTAATTGGCCTAGTGTGGGGATACGTCCGTAAACTGGATCGTTTTTTTACGGAGCTTTATAACATCCTCACTAATGTGCCAACTATCATTTATATGACCCTGGTTGCCCTCATGATTGGCCAGAGTTTCTGGATCTTAGTCGGTACCTTGATCTTGTTCGGCTGGATGGGAGCAGCCCGTCACGTACGCAACTTGGTGCTCATTTACCGCGATAGGGAATATAACCTGGCATCCCGCTGTCTGGGCACCCCCATGAGCAGAATTCTTATGAGGAATATCTTGCCCTATCTTACTAGCGTGATCATTCTCCGGCTGGCCCTCAGCATCCCGAGCGCCATCGGTTTTGAAACGACATTGTCCTATCTGGGCCTAGGTTTAGGGTTGGACACCCCTTCACTAGGAATTCTGTTGCGCAATGCGCGGAACTACTTCCTTGACTTTCCTTATTTGTTGCTCTTCCCGGCAGTTATTGTATCGCTGATCACTATTACCTTCTATCTGGTAGGTAATGCGTTTGCGGACGCCTGCGATCCAAGAAACCACGTGTAAAGGAGGCGGGAGATTATGGAGAAAAGAGAACCTATTCTTTCCGCCAAAGATATTGAAGTTCAATTCACTTTACGCGGTCAGAAGCTAACAGCTATTCGCAATGCCTCGCTCGATGTCTATCCGGAGGAGACTCTAGCCATAGTGGGAGAATCGGGCAGTGGCAAAAGTGTTTTCACCAAGTGCTTTGTTGGCATGCTTGACAATAATGGTAGTATCACTAACGGTTCAATCATGTACGAAGGCAAAGACTTGGCCCAGTTTAAAACGGAGAAGGAATGGCTTACCGTTCGCGGCAAGAAGATTGCCATGGTGATGCAAGACCCTCTCACTTCTCTAAACCCTTTGCGGCCCATTGGGCTACAAATCCAAGAAGCAGTTGAACTGCATCAGGGCCTCAAGGGCAGGGAGGCACGAGCGGAAGCAATCCGCATGCTTGATGTGGTCGGTATCCCCGAGCCCGAGACCCGCTATCGGCAATACCCCCATGAATTCTCGGGCGGTATGCGGCAGCGCGTGGTTATCGCCATGGCCGTGGCCTGCAAACCGCAGATTCTTATCTGCGACGAGCCCACAACTGCCCTGGACGTGACTATTCAGGCTCAAATATTGGACCTGATTCGCACCTTGCAAAAAGAGCATAAGATGACAATTATCTACATTACCCACGACCTGGGTGTCGTAGCTAATGTAGCTGATCGAGTCGCCGTTATGTATGCCGGACAGATTATTGAGCTAGGCACGGCGGAAGAGGTTTTTTATGATTCCTGGCACCCCTATACTTGGGCCCTGCTGGGCGCTTTGCCCCAGCTAGGTGTTAAAGGGGAAAAACTTCCAGCCATTGATGGCACGCCCCCCAACTTGTTCAACAAGCTCCAGGGCGATGCCTTTGCGCCGCGTAATAAGCAGGCACTGGCGATAGACTTTATTCAAGAACCGCCATTTTTCCAGGTCTCTCCAACCCATATGGCCAAAACCTGGTACCTTGATCCCCGGGCTCCCAAGATTACCAAACCCGATTCGGTGCGGCCTCTATCGGAGCAGATGAATATATAAAGCGCTGCTACTATAGAGCGGCCGCGCGAAACTGAGGAACGCGAGGTTCTGATACAGGCCAAAGATCTGCAGGTCACCTTCGGTTCCGGCCGTAGGAAATTTGTGGCGGTGAACAACGTTAACTTTGATATCTACCGCGGCGAAACCTTCTCCTTGGTGGGTGAAAGCGGTTCAGGCAAAACTACGATTGGTCGCGCTCTCTTGCGCATCAATCCCATCAGCTCTGGCGAAATTCACTTTAAGGGCCGCAGGATTGACGGCGATATTTCTAAGGAGCTTGATCTGGAGGTCATACGCAGTTGCCAGATGATTTTCCAGGATCCGATGGGTTCGCTGAACGAGCGGGCGAAGGTTGATTACATTGTCGGCGAAGGTATCTTAAACCATCATCTATACACCGACGAACAGGATCGTCAGCGTAAAATACAGCGGGCCTTACGGGAAGTTGGTCTGCTCCCCGAATTCGCATCCCGCTTCCCCCATGAATTCTCCGGTGGGCAAAGGCAGCGTATTGGCGTTGCCCGTGCCTTGATTATGGAGCCGGAATTCATTGTGGCTGATGAGCCGATTTCCGCCTTGGACGTCTCTATTCGGGCTCAGGTGTTAAACCTGTTGAATGAGCTTAAAAACAGGCGGAAACTGACCTATCTGTTCATTTCGCATGACTTGTCCGTCGTACGTTTTATCTCCGACCGGATTGCGGTTATCCGCGCGGGGCGCATCGTGGAACTGGCCGAATCAGAAGAGTTGTTCCACAAACCGCTCCATCCGTATACGAAGGCCTTAATATCCGCTGTTCCGTATCCCGACCCTGAGCTTGAACGGAGCAAAAAACTAGTGATCTATGATCCCAAAGAACATGAGCATCCGGAAGAGGAGCTTATCTGGGCCGAAATTGTCCCAGGGCACTTCGTATCCGGAACCAAACGGCAGATCGCAGAATACCGTTTGCACTACTAAAAGCCAACACGAAAGCGGAGGCCCGCCAGATGGGGAGCCTCCGCTTTTATAATTGGTGCTGTAATTATAGCAAAGATAACACGAAGTAAATGACACTGCAGATCACGCTGGCCATCAGGCTGCAGATAGCGCGTTCTTC
>CALNBW010000331.1 GCA_937874815.1 uncultured Bacillota bacterium
CCGCCACAATCTCAGTTACTCTAACCTCCGTCCGCTCAGGTCGCCCCGTATGCCTGAACACATGCAATTCAACCACCTGTGCATCGTCTAACCAAATCACGCCATTGCAACCGTCCAAAATGGATTTTGCGTAGTTATCGACGTCTCCAGCTCGCTGGCCCTTAAGGTAAATGTGTATTTCTACCCTTACCGGTCCATGAATTAAGCCAAAATGAGCCGCCTTCGCTGCCCAGCCCACCTGATCCTTATAAGCCAGGTACCCCTTCGCCCGATCGCTAACCCATTTTCCATGCCTGGTCATCCGCACAGCTGGCACGGGGCGATCAGGTACTACAAACTCTACGCAAGTCATGCACTCACCCCGGGCCGCCATTCAGCCCAAGCTACCAGCCTGCCCGGGCTCATAGGGCAGGGTCTACCTCGCAAAAACGTGCCAACGATAATCACACCTTTAGCAGCCGCTCGTTCCTTGGCCCTACGTCTACGCTCTTCCCTAGCCTTGCGACCTGGCCGCTTATGTTGCGCTGCCACCAAGACCGCCCCCTTCTTCCCGCATACAGATAGGTATATAGCAACGTCCATTGCCATGAGGCATTCGCCTAGCATACGGGCACTTTTGCACCAGGCAAAACTCTCTCTTATCCTGCCGAATACTCCCCGATTCAAACCTTTCAGGCTTAGATGGTAAGCATTTACGCACTCCTAACTTCATCGCCCGCTGTTGTACTGCACCCCTTGTACGGTCGATAAGCTCAGCGATATATGCCCCAGAGTGATCTGGATATAGCTCGCGAATTAGAACATCTTCCATGGCCGTCCATTTGGCGCCTAACCTTGTTGCTTGCATACTAACCCTCCTCTGCTATCTGGTAGTTCCAGCCCGGTATTCGATATAGGTCCAGATCATCCAACGTTGATTTCCCGCTAACAGGATCCGTATATTGCGACCTTCGTCTACGCCCCCGCTTCGTTGCTATTGGCGGTGCAGGTGCAACCGCTGGCATTAACCGCTCCAGCTCTGCCTCTGCCGCCATCTGCCGCATGATGCCCCTAGTGTACTGCTCCCGCTTACCCGCGTGATCACGTAAGTGCACGTCAACTGCCGCTATAACAACATCTGCAGGGTGCTGCTCCCATAGCTGCATTTCCCGTCTGACTATGCTCATGGCTATCTTGCCGGCATACCTTGTCTGATTAATCAGCTCCCAGTAGTCGCGCACGATAGGCTGATCATCTGGCCCATAGCGTTCGAAACTAGCCAGAACGTCTTCCAGCTGCTCGCGCTTATGGGGGGTAGGGGGGAATAACAGAACACTACTTTCTTTAAACCTTTCTTTAGGGGTGCTAGAAATGCGGTCACCACGGGGTTCGTGAGGTGGTACCTCCCCCCCACTTTGGGGGGAGGCCTCCCCTCGGGTTTGGGGGGAGGCACCACTTTGGGGGGTCCCCCCAACTTGGGGGGAGGTGCTTGCAGTAATAGTGCTATTTTCAGTCGTGTTTTTGTCACACTCTTGGGCAACTATTTCTAGAGTCTTGTCGCTGATCAGCGATAGATCTAGCACTTCGAATGCCCAGGTGCGAATGTCTTTGTTGAATTTGTAGATGCCAGCCCCTTCAAAACTCGCCCTCCTGATCTCTATAACTATGTTTGCGTCTATTAGTGCTCTTAACGGAGAACCAATCTTCTTCGGGCTAATGCCAGTCTCGTCGGACAATAACTGAAAAGAAGCCTCAATCTCAGTTCGATGCCACGAATATGTAAGACGCCATATGGCCCAACAGAGCCGGTACTGATTACCGCTCAGACTGGCCTTAGACATGGCCTCCATAATCGGATTCCAGATCCGCGTAAAATACCTTAGCTCTGACACGTCATCCCCTCCCCCATAATCCTTTAGGCAGGTTTGCCCTTAGCACGCCTATACGCCGCTCTTAAGTTCTTTTCAGCCGCATCTAACTCTATGGCCGCAGTCAGCTCATCTTCGAATGTTGGCGCCTGTCTTAATCTCGTTTCAGCTATATCCCGCTGTCTAAATGCCTCATGTAGCTCATTGCGATGGAGTTCAGTTAGGTTGATGCTCAACCTTGCACCCCCTCTGGCTCCAAGCCGGCCTTGTCCTCGCACGCGCTGCACAGATCATCCTCCACTGCCTGCGCGGCCTGCAATTCCGACTCCAATTTATCAAGGCGTTCATGGTCTGTTTCCACGAAAAGAATGTCGCCTTGATATTTCGTCGTTTTGTCATAGACACAAAGGCCTTTGTTCATGCTTCTTGCTTGGTCTCCCGTAAGTTCCCGAAAGTCGCTTTTGCGAAGCTTGTCAATCATGGATTCTCTGCTCCAATCAGCACCAACAAGGCCAAAGCCTGGATTATAAAAGGTGTGAACGCTTTCGCCATCAGGTAAAATGGATATCGCCTGTTCGGCTGTTATGTATATTCTCATCGCTACGCCTGCCCTTCATCATCAATAGCGGCAGGAAGCGGGCACCAGTGGGTAATTCGGTAAATGTCATCCCAGTCGTTTGCCTCATACCACTGCCCATCCTCCAAGAAAGCGGCCGTATACATCTTGGCTCGTGTGACGCGCAATCACCATATCCCCATCGTCAGGCAGCCGCTCGTCTACAGATATCCATCGCCATAGCTCTCTTAAATCGTTCAGCTCGCGCGTAACCAGACCCAAATGCTCATGCTGTCGTCGCACATTATCCATGCACTGGCCTAGTTCCGAACGGTAAACATCTGCCAAGTGTTCGGCCTTCTGAGTCCTCTCAAGCAGCCTTGGTACCAGCTCGCGAGCTGCGGCGATGAATGTGGCATCATCCTCTATGTCCGCCGCCTCCTCGGCGCGTGGGCGCACTGAGACAATACCAATCCAGCCCTCGCCACCCATATCTGCAATCCCGATATGCTCCATGAAGTGGCCTGTAATCCACGCACTGTCCTTAACCTCCCACGGCCCAGGCGTCGCAGCCTCGCACAATTCCTTGATCTGCTCGTCGGTGAACTCTGTAATGCTAATCCCTGTCTCATTATCATGTTGAGCGGCTTTAACAGCAGCCGTTGTTGCCTGCTCATCTGCCATGTTCATTAGTCCTCCTCTCCATCTCGTCCTAGCGGACACCATTTTGGCGTTGATCCTGACCATTGCGCCTTGTGACCGATCTTTTTGGTACGTGGCGTCGATTTGTCAGTCAGCTTACTCATCCTGTTCAACCTCCTTGGGCTGCCGACCGCGCCATTCACCTGACTGCACCATGTACTTTGCATCTACTAAACCCATGTATTTTGCATGTGAGTAATTCGCCATATCTTTTTCATTGCGGCCTAAGTACATTTCTTCCTTATCGAGTTGTTCGTCCATCATTTGATTAAGTTCCCAGGCTATCCCATCCACCGCCGCTCGTTCTCTACCCTGCGCCTCAGCGAGCGCTCGCTGCAAGGTTTCTTGTCCAGTAATCGCGGCACTGAGCAGCTCTGCTTGTTCGACAAGCTGCGCCTCGGCCCGTTGCGCCCTCTCTAGCAACTGCGGCACTAGTTCACGCGCGGCGGCGATAAATTGAGCATCATTGCTTGTGTTCGCCTCATAGAGCCCAAACATTCTGCTGATAATCGTTCCTTTGCACCCATCTTCAAGTTTTGTATATACTGCTGGCTCAAAAGTGTCGTGATAATCACTCCACGGCCCCGCTGTCGCCTTCTCGCACAACTCCCGTATCTGCTCGTCGGTCAGCGTCATTGCCCCACCCCCATTCGGTACCGTCGCAGGCTTGCCCACCCAGAAAGACTACGAAACAGCCACTTGCCGCTCTGCAAGCCCCAAACAGCTATAATCTCGTCACCGTGAGCGATAACTATTGCATTCCGCCGTAACCATACTAAAGAAGTATTGGCGAGACTGAGCTCCTTTGACGCCAGCGAAACGTACGAGCGCCTCAAAGAATGAAAGGAAGATAGAATAGGGAGCCCGGCACACGCCGAAGCTATCAGGAGGTGCAAAGATAGCATTTGCGGATTGAGAGGCCTGCCTGATCTCGAGACAAATACCAACGCGGAGGGTATAGGATGTTCCTGGCTTTGCTCGTGCTTACGCAGTTCATCTACTAATTGCGATGACAGATGAACAACCTGCTCTAACTTACCTGTCAGCGATATAGTCTGCTTGTCCCAGTCGATGTTCTGCCACTTTAGACTAAGCAACTCACCTAGGCGCATGCCTGTTGTTAGCGCCAGGAGATATAACGGATAAAGTTTTTGATCAGAGACATGTAAGAGGAAACGCTTTGCTTCCTCAGCGGTCCAAACATCAACGTGCTTTGGTTTAACCATCATACTGCCACCATGTTAGGCATCCAGCGGGGCTAAGCCCGCTGAACGCCTTTCACAACACGCCCGGTATGAGGGCACCGCTCAACAGTGGGGAATGTGAGTAGCTTGCTTGACTCCGCTGGCCGCTCATTGTGATCAAGCTCCTGTAGGTAGAGACGAAACGCCTTGTTCTTGCCGATGAAAGCGGCTACCATGTACTTGGCCGCTGGTCTTTCGTGTAGCATGACTGCCATGCCTAGTTCCCCTTTCTATCTACATCTATACCGTGCTTCGTGAGCTCTGCTTTCCATCTTGCCTTCACATCTGCAGAGCAGTGCTCCATTGCATCGGCCCACGTAGGCCAACGCCCATATTGATCATAGAACTTGTATTTATAGGCCAGGCTTTGCTGATTATGTGGTTGCTCAGGATCGTGTGCTACTGCGCGCATGGTGCAAGTACCTGGCGGTGTCTGGTCTAGTAAGGTTAATCCGAACTCTCTCTTAAGGTGGCTCATTATCTGACCTCCTTGTGATATAATGGTTTTGGGTTTATCTAACCGCCTTCGGGGCGGCTTTTTTTTGCCGTGGCTTAACGTAGCCGCGGCTTTCTAGTTTAAGTCGGTGCGCCTGGTACACTGCAGATATACTAAAACCAAAGTCTCGGCAGATTACAGCTGCATAGTGATCAATCGCTACCCTGGCATCTAGCAGCTGCATTAGGCTCTCCTGCACCCGCCGCATTGCCTCGCAATCATCTGTCTGCGGATGGTTGACCAGGCAAACCGCTCCAACTGCGTACGTTGCCTCTTCTAGCTCCTCCAGCACCTTGGCCCATACACTCACCCTATGTAAGTCCACCCGCTCGCCATCTAGCCATGGGCTGCAATATGCTCCACCGGTTACAACTGCAGCGGCTTCCATACATAGCCGAGGATGATCAAGCTGCTTAACCAACACTTCCATTACCTCTGGCGTGACTGCTCGCCGGCCTGTTTCATAGGCCGAAACCGTCTTAGGGCTAATATAGGCAATCCCACCAATCTGCTCTTGGGTGATCCCCAGCTGCAGCCTGGCTTCGCGTAAAACCTCACCTATCGCCATGTTCTTCACCTCCCTTCGTAGAGTTGGGAGCCATTTATCCGTAATTCGTAGATATTAGCCTGCTAGTTGTCTACAGGGCCCGTGGGTATACTTAAAGCAGTAAATCCCCTTCCTCATCCTCGCCCCCGGCAGCTAGACGTAGCACCGGGGGCTTGTCCCTCGCTAATTACCAGTCTTAGGTTCATCCAGCCCATATTCATCAAAGAGCTTGTCGCGGTCAATGCGCACAGCACGCCCTGCATTAAGGGCTGGTAACTTTCCACAGCGAGCGAGCTCATAGACTGTCTGCGGATGAATACGAAGTAATTCAGCGGCCTCTTCCGCCTTAAGGAACAGCGGCCAATCTTCCCGGTTGCGTCTCTTGTTGCTGCTCATTTCACCAACAACTCCTTTACCCTCCGCTGCCACTTCAGCTGATAGACCATGTTGCCACCAACCAGCTGCACCGGCTCGGAACTGCTGTATTTACGCCCCTCCACCGTAGACACCCATTCCCCGCCAACCATCCATTGCAGGCCAGCCGCTCGCAAGCGGCGGTTGACCTCTCGGGCACTGATTGCCGGCTCGAACATCTTGCCTATTTGAGTCGGCGTTACTAACTGCAACTCAAAATCGCTGGTCATTCTCTTCTCAAGTTTGTTTTCTATCTGCTCAATCTTGCCGCTAAGGGTGAACTGCTGGCGCTTAACTTGCTCTACCTCTTGCGCCTGGACCACCATCCCATTCACCACTTGCTGCAGAACCTGCAGCTGGCTGATCAGCGGATTGCCTAGCGGGATAACCACCGCTTGCCGCTGCCTAATTTTCTTCAGTAGCTCGCTTACTCGCCGCTGGAACGCTACGGCCAAGGGCATGTCGCTAGCCATGAGGAACATATACATGCCGTTTTCATTGATGATGGTGGTTTCCTGCATCCCACCGGGTGTCTTCAAATTGACGGTACCCCGAAAACCATCGAATTTCTCTGGGTTCCTGTTGATGATCTGACTAGCTGACTTGCGCGGATCAGCATAACCAATAGCGGCCGCAACATCATTTGCAACGAACCAAGCCTCGCCCTGGCCATTCCAGACAGATCCATTAGCGTTAAAAATCCTTACCTCATGTCCTTCAAAGACAACCATTTCAGCAGTAGGGCTGGCATCCACGCTGACATCGTAAGTTTCCATTGTCTTTACCATGCTCTAAGCCACTCCTTCCGGCTTCAGCCTGAATACACTGAAATGCAGTTCGTCAAAACCGGGGCCGCTTTTCACTTTTTCGATGGTAAACGTCCACTCTTGAGCGGGCCTAGTATCGTCTAGCTGGACAACAAGCAGCGCCCCTGGCTTATGCTTTAACTCGTTGATCAGCACGTTAGGACCAAATAGCTCTTCAACAAATTCCTTTATCGGCCCAGCCGGCATATCAGCTAATTTTGCCATTCTCCTTTCCTCCCTTTGCTCAAAACTAGCAAGAACGGTTTGATATCGGCTCGCGTACTATCTCATCCTTACTGACAAAACACTCCTTGGGCTTGTCTTCTTGCACCGACGAGCTCTTCGCCATTTCCATTAACACCGCTTTCAGTGCCTCAACCTGCGCTAATGCAGGCTTAAGGTCTAAAACAACTTCTAGCTCAATCGTTATCTTCTCTCCATCTTTAGCCACCGTTTTTCACCTCCCCGCTCCTCCTTACTGCGCTTCTTGCAGCGCTTCTTTGGCCCGCTGCAGGATTGTCAGCGCGTGGTCGATATTTGACAGCAGCTGGTTTATGTTAATAGTGGTCGGAGGCTCTATCTGCTGCGTGGCAGTCGGTTGCTCTGGCAGTACATCGCGAGGATCAAACCTAACAGCGCGGCCTATGCGCTTGTGGCCAATCTTGTTCTGTCTTGCCATTTCATACACCGACCACTTACTCACGCCTAGAATCTTCGACGCCTCGTCCGCTGTTAACCATCTGACCATGCTTTCTTCCTCCTCTCCTAAAGCCAACGTCCTAAGAATAATGCTGTAGAAGTCTACACCGGATTCCTTACGACCATCACTGACGAACTGGCTGCTGAGCAAGAGTAGCCATCTTCACGATCTCTGTGGAGATCTCTAATATTGAGTCATAGTGCCCCCTCATAATGAGCTTCTGCTGGACGTCAGTAAGCATGTTTATCTGGTCCTGGATTATCTCTTGAGCTGTCTGGTCATAGGGCTGGGCTTGAGCTTGTCCCTCGAGCCTAGCCACCCTCTTCTCGAGTTGCGCTACGCGCTCATGTATCTTCATCCTCATCCGCCTTCCTTCTGCCCCGCCCTAGTGGCACCACTTCTTCGCAGCTCTGCTGGCAGGTTTTTTGGTCCTCCATATGGAACCTATTGATACCACCACAGTTTCCGAGAGGAGGGCCCCACCGTGCATAATCTAACGCGCATCGACTGCCTCATATTGACTTATGTCGGAAAACATCAACCTGTTAGCCGGGACGATATTAAGAAGCGCTTTCCAAAGTACGCCGAATCCGTGGAGTATCGCTTATCATTGTTAAGTCGACCAACATATTCAGGCAGTGGAATTGCTATACCGGACTCCTCTTACCTTATAGAGCATCACGAGGTTGATCCTTGTGGTGAAGTTGAGTACTTGGGCATTTATTCTCTTACCGGTCTAGGCCATAAAGCGCTGCAGGACTTAAAGCAGTCACGAAAAGCGAGCTTCCTATCTGAACTTAGAATCTGGGTACAATGGCTTGTGCCAGTTGTCATTTCTTTTCTTAGCCTTTTAAATTCGATTTTCCGTTGGCTCGAAGTCGGTGAGTAACAATCACCTACAAAACGCAAGAAAGATGGAAACAAATAAGGCGACCAGCGAAATAACCGTACAAAACCACTTAAGCCATTCAGGTGGCCCTTTTACGCGAAGCCACTCAGACACAGGTGTTTCATACTTTTTGCGCCTATATGCGTCCATGCGCTCTTTAATCCTCGCCTTCATCACCTCCCTCCTAGCCCACCTTAGTGGCGGCCATTTCCTCGCGGCTTACCGCATATTTACGTACCGTGAAACTCTGAGGCAAAAAAATATTCTCTTGTGGTACCCCTATGATTTCACTAACCCTTCTAGCTATTTCAGGGGTGGCCGGCCTTTCACCACTTTCAATCATATGATAGCGGCTGACTCCTATACGCAGCTTTTTCGCCATGCTAGTCACCGTCTCACCAGCAGCTTCTCTATATTTCTTTAGCTCTGTAACCATATCCATTTTTCACCGCCTTTTTGACGCTGTGTGAAACTTGTTTAAGACCATTATAATTCACACTCTGTAAAAGTCAATACTAATTTTGACTTTGCGTGAAACACATTCCGCCTTTTCACATTTCGTGATAAACTCC
>CALNBW010000332.1 GCA_937874815.1 uncultured Bacillota bacterium
GAGGTGGGCGGCATGTCGGCTTTGGCTGGCCTGGTTCCTGTGCGCGTGCGCGGTGAACATGGAGTTTTGCAACCTGACGCTGTTCGCGCCGCCATTCGCGACGAGAACATTCATTTTCCTGAAACCGGTTTGATCTGCTTAGAGAATACCCATAATCGCGCTGGCGGCACAGTGACTAGCATTCCCCAAATGCAGGCTGTGCGTGAGGTAGCGCGCGAGTTCGGTTTGCCTATACATATGGATGGTGCCAGGCTGTTTAATGCTGCCACCGCCTTAGGCGAGCCCCTGTCCGAGGTGGCAGCCTCAGTGGATACGGTGAGCATCTGCCTCTCTAAGGGATTAGGCGCTCCCGTTGGTTCGGTGCTCTGCGGTAGCCGTGAGTTTATTGAAGTAGCTCGTAAGTATCGCAAGATGTTAGGCGGGGGCTTACGCCAAGCTGGTGTGCTAGCAGCAGCCGGTATCTACGCCTTAACGCACAACGTGGAACGCTTGGCTGAAGACCATGCTAATGCTCGTTTTCTGGCAGAAGGTTTGCAGAACATTCCCGGAATAGAGGTCGATATGCAAGCGGTGCAGACAAATATTGTGGTCGCTAACGTGGCCAGCACTGGCTATAGCGCACCCGATCTGGCTGCGCGCTTCCTCGAGCAGGGGTTAAAAGCCAACGCCACCGGGCAGCACACCATTCGGTTTGTGACTCATCTCAATGTATCCAGGGCTGAATGTGAGTTGGCCTTGGAGTGTGTGCAGTTAGCACTAAATAGGTGATTCTTAGTGGATATTTTTGCACACCATCGCCGCGAATTGAGTAAAAAGCAGGCCCCCTTATCGGAACGCATGCGTCCTCGCACCCTCGATGAGGTGGTTGGCCAAGAGCATATCATCGGTGAGGGACGCTTGTTGCGCCGGGCAATTTTAGCGGATCGTCTTGCTTCGCTCATTTTCTACGGCCCCCCGGGCACAGGGAAAACTACCCTGGCCCGGGTTATTGCTAATACTAGCAAAATGGCCTTTGAGCAGCTTAGCGCCGTAACAGCGGGTGTAGCCGATATTAGGCGGGTGGTGGCAGCAGCCGAAGAACGCCTGGGCATGTCTGGACAGGCAACAATCTTGTTCATAGATGAAATCCACCGCTTCAACAAGTCACAACAGGATGCCCTGCTGCCCCACGTGGAAGCAGGCACTATCGTGCTCATTGGAGCCACCACAGAGAACCCTTACTTTGAAGTGAATTCACCGCTGCTGTCACGGTCACGCATATTCCGGTTGCAACCCCTGAGTGAAGACCATTTGCGCACCATTCTCCTCATGGCAGTGCAAGACAAGGAAAGGGGCCTTGGTGATTTTCAGATCGCCCTAGATGAGGATGCTTTAGCTCATTTTGTGCATGTAGCCGCTGGTGACGCGCGCTCGGCCTTAAATGCATTAGAACTGGCGGCGCTGACTACTGAGCCCGATACAACCGGGGTGCGGCACATCACTGCGCAGGTGGCAGCCGAGTCGATGCAGCAGCGAGTGCTTGCTTATGACAAGGATGGCGACCAACATTATGATACGGTTTCGGCCTTTATTAAGTCGATGCGGGGTAGCGATCCTGATGCGGCGATCTATTGGCTGGCGCGGATGATTAGGGCTGGCGAAGATCCTAACTTCATTGCCCGGCGCATCATTATCTGCGCGGCAGAGGATGTGGGCAATGCCGATCCCCATGCGCTTTTGGTCGCAATAGCAGCTGCTCAGGCAGCCACCATGGTGGGCTGGCCAGAAGCCCGTATCCCACTGGCCCAGGCTGTTACTTACATTGCTTGTGCCCCCAAAGGTAATGCTGTGAATCACGCCATTGATACCGCCTTAGCAGATGTGGATTCGGAGCAATTAGCCGGTGTGCCCAAGCACTTACGCGATGCTAGCTACCGGGGGGCGGCTAAACTAGGGCACGGACAGGGCTATAAGTACCCCCATAGCTTCCCAGGACATTTTGTTGAGCAACAGTATCTACCGGATAATTTAGTGGGGCGGCAGTATTACCGCCCCAGCTCAAGTGGTTATGAGAAAATCCACCGCGACCGATTGAAGCATTGGCAGGGAGAGCGGGGGGATGCTAAAGATGAGTAGTGAAACAACACCCGAGATGTATACCACAGTGGCTAGAGCGGTGCGGGTGCGGGTGCCGGTTGGCTTATGTCGTTTTTTTGCCTCTGTTAGGGAGATAAACAGTGAGCTTGAGGCCAAGGATTTTATCGACACCGTGAGTAAGGAATTTGCCGATGCTACCCACAACGCTTGGGCTTACAAAATCGGCTATGGTGATCAAAGTATCTGCCGTTCCAGCGATGATGGCGAACCAGTGAATACAGCTGGCCCGCCTATGTTGCAGGCAATAGAAGGACAAGGTTTAACTAACGTAGTCGTTGTGGGTACCCGCTATTTTGGCGGGGTGAAACTGGGCGTCGGCGGCCTGATTCGGGCTTATCGAGACACCGCTCAGGCAGGCTTAGCCGAGGCAGGGCGACGTCAGGAGATTATTATGATCCCAATTACGGTGGTTAACGTTGATTATGCCTATTTAGGCGATGTTCTGCGGGAAATTGAAAGCTATCGTGGCATTATTGATACGCTTGCCTATGATGAGCAGGTTACAGTAAAAGCAAATGTGCGGCCTGCGGACGTAGCAGACTTACAAAAACGCGTTGTTGATCTGACGCGGGGACAAGCGGAGTTGGAGGTGGGCTGATGGAGGCTGCGCCCAAAGGTAAAGTTTTGGTTGCAATGAGCGGCGGGGTGGATAGTTCCGTTGCTGCCGTTTTGCTTAAAGAGCAAGGCTATGACGTGTACGGTGCCACTATGAGATTATGGACTTCAGATGCTGCCGATGCCGAGGCCGGGGGCTGTTGTTCCTTGGCATCGGTTGAAGACGCGCGGCGCGTGGCCCAGCGCCTGGATACTCCGTTCTATGTGCTAAATTTTCGCGACGCTTTTCGCGAACAAGTAGTTGCGGAGTTTGTTGCTGAATACCAGGCGGGGCGAACTCCTAACCCCTGCATTGCCTGTAATCGCTATATGAAATTTGATCTGTTTCTACAGAAGGCATTAGCCTTAGGGTTTGATTTTATTGCCACCGGCCATTATGCCAGAAGGCAATATGATCAGCAGAAGGATCGTTATTACTTAGAAGTAGCGGCAGACGAGCATAAGGACCAGAGTTATGTTTTGTATAACATCACTCAACAACAGTTGGCGCATATTCTATTTCCATTAGGTGATCTGCATAAAGCAGAAGTGCGCGAAATCGCGCGACGCTGTCAGCTGCCAACGGCCGAAAAGGCGGAAAGCCAGGAGATCTGTTTTATTCCCGATGACGATTACCGACGTTTCTTAACGGAAGAAGCTGGCCTAAGCAATCCACCGGGCGCGATTGTCAACCTTAGGGGAGAAGTGCTCGGCAGACATGATGGCATTCATAATTTCACCATTGGGCAACGGCGCGGTATTGGTTTAACTTACCCCGAGCCGTTGTACGTGATCGCCATTCGGCCCGAGCAAAATCAAGTTATTGTTGGTACCAAGGAAGAGGTTTGGTCAGACAGCCTTATAGCCGATCAGATTAACATATTATACTGGCCTCCAGATGCGGAGGCTGGGTTCAGTGCAAAAATCAGGTATAGTGCTCAGGCCATACCCTGCCA
>CALNBW010000333.1 GCA_937874815.1 uncultured Bacillota bacterium
ATTGTTAGGGCAAATGTGAGGAGGCATAACTTATGAAGCGAAAAGTTGTTACTGAAGATCTTTATGCACTTTCATATGTGGGCGATGCGCAAGTAGCGCCCGATGGGCGGGTAGCCTATGTACTTACCCAAGTGGACCAGGCCCAGAATGGGTACAGTTCTTCACTTTGGCTAGCTAATCCTGGCGCTAAGCCAGTAAGGCTTACTTATGGTCAGAAGGCAGATGGCGGTTTGGTGCGTGAGAGCCGACCCGTGTGGAAACCAGGCGGTGGACTCACTTTTGTGTCTAACCGTAATGGCAAGCCGCAGGTATTTATGCTAGCAGCTACTGAGGGCGAAGCATGCCAGTTAACCTCGGCACCAGAGGGAGTAGTCGAGTACGAGTGGTCGCCGGACGGGCGTTATCTAGCCTTTGTCAGCAAGGATCCTCAGGATGAAGAGGCGGCTAAGGCTAAGAACCCGGATGTACGGCATATTACTCATCTGCGCTATAAGTTCAACGGTGTCGGCTTTACAGATACCAGGAAGCGTCATCTGTATCTGTTAGATACGCAGGATAGCGCTGTGCGTCGCCTTACTGAGGGTGATTTCGATGTGTCTGACATCGCTTGGAGTCCCGATGGCGCTCGCTTAGCATTCAGCTCTTGTATCTCGCCAGACTGTGAACTCAGGTTAATTCCCGATCTTTGGATTGTTGATGCTGACGGTAGCAACCTGCAGCGCCTGACGCAAGGTAAAGGGGCCGCGAGCTCGCCCGTTTTCTCACCCGATGGCAAACAGATTGCCTATTTTGGGCACGAGAAGGGCGAGATCGGCTATGCCAATACCGACCTCTGGGTGATACCCGCCACCGGCGGCACTGCTACTAACCTAACTGCCGCCTTTGATCGCTCTGTAGGCTGTAGTGTAGGCGGCGACTCACGCATGGATGGCGGTTCCTCCAAGGCCGCTTGGTCAGCTGATGGACAGCACCTATTTGTGACAATTACTGACGGGGGTTATTGTCACCTCTATCGTGTTGGGCTCAATAAATCGATCACCCAGCTAACCGAGGGCGAACTATCGATTACCTCCTTTAGCCATGCCACCATTGCTGGGCAAGATGCTTTAGCTTATGTCGCCGGCAGTAACTGCAACCCCGGTGATGTATACCTTCTGCAAGCAGGGAAGGTCACGCGCCTTACTGAAGTCAATGCAGCAGTTATGGCTGATTGGCAGTTAGCTCCGGCAGAACGCTTCACCTATGAGAGCACGCCTGGTTGGGAAATTGAGGGCTGGCTCATGAAACCGACAGACTTCACTCCAGGCGAGAAATATCCTATCGTGTTGCATATTCATGGGGGCCCCCATGCCACTTATGGCTACGCTTATATGCACGAATTCCAGCTGCTAGCTGCCGCCGGATATGGTGTCGTTTATACTAACCCCCGGGGCAGCAAAGGTTATGGAGAAGAGTTCACTAAGGGCGTTGTGGGCGATTGGGGCGGTGGCGACTATGCTGACCTGATGGCCGCCGTTGACTACGCGGCTAAACTCGATTGGGTTGATGGCTCTCGTGTGGGCGTAACTGGCGGTAGCTATGGAGGCTACATGACTAACTGGATGGTGACCCAGACGGATCGGTTTAAAGCCGCAGTAACCCTCCGTAGTATCAGCAATATGTATACCAAGTATGGGTGCAGTGACATCGGCTGGTACGGCAATAAGGCTGGCTTCGGGGGCCGTGATCTGTGGGATTCCGAGGACTATATTATGGGGCGCTCTCCCATCCGCTATGCCCCTCGCGTCAAGACGCCGATACTGATCATTCACAGCGAGCAAGATTACCGCTGCCCCATGGAGCAGGCAGAGCAGTGGTATGTGGCGCTGAAACGCTTAGGTGTAACCACCGAGTTCGTGCGCTTCGCCGGCGAGAATCATGAATTATCTCGCTCTGGTAAGCCACGCAACCGTGTTGACCGTCTCAACTTCATCGTTGGCTGGTTCCA
>CALNBW010000334.1 GCA_937874815.1 uncultured Bacillota bacterium
TAATCGTCTGTTTGGCAGCTGATCTAGCAGAGCAGGGCAAGTCAGCAGAGGAAATAGTTGCTGCAGTGCGTGCGGCTCGGGCACGTCTTATGCACCTGTTTACTCTGGATACTATGGAGAACTTGGTCAAAGGTGGTCGTATTAGCCGAGCTAAAGCTACGTTAGGTGGACTATTGAACATAAAACCGATCTTGTGGATTGATGAGCAAGGCAAGATTGATTCCCTTGACAAGGTGAGGGGACGCAAGAAATCTGAGACCACTGAAAATGTGCCCTTTCTTAGGCAAACCGTAGGCTTGCGAGAGCAACAGGGGCCTTAAAATACGAAAAGATGGCGCGACAGCAATTTGCATTGCTAAGGGCGGGGGCTTTCGCTCCCGCCAGCGCTATGATTCTTTTCAAGTTTGCCGCTATGGCTGTCAGTTTTGCCTGGGTAGCTACGGCTTTTAGCCCGTGCCCAGTGGCACGAGCTAGTCCGAGAAAGCGTTTCAACTCAGCGTTCTTCCATTCTATCGATGCCCTTTTTTTGTAGGCTTCTTTGAACGCCTCTGTTTTCTGCTTTTGGCTGTATTCCCATAACTTATGGGTGTTGAGGCTGACTATGAGAATCCGTGCCTTGCCTTTGGCTTTACCCATGCACTCAGCACGATGAGAGCAATCGACGCACTGTTTCTTATCGAAGGTAAATCTGTAGTACTCATAATCTTTACCGTCTTTTTTTCTGGTACAGTGCTTCTTTTTTACTGTATGATTTCCCATGCAACAGAACCATTGGTCGCTATCTTTGTTGTAGCTGAACAATTCCTCGTTAATTTGGTAGGCGCTTTCACTGACCGGGATAATGGGCTCTGCGTTAATTTTCTCAATCTGGGCTAGAATATCTGGCCGAAAATACGCCTTATCCCCATAGACTTGTTGTGGTTTGATCCCTGCCTCAAGGGTTCTTTCTAACAACTCGGCAAAATTATTCCCATCCGTCTTTTCTCCGCTTTGCACCGTGACCGCGGTAATAAGCCTGTCATCCGCTAACATCGTGTATTCTGCTTTGTAACCGTAAAAAGGTTTATCTTTAGATTTTCGACCAATGCGGGCGTCCTTGTCGACGAGGGATCTTAAGCCTTTCTGTATAATAAACTTCTCATCAGCTAAGATTCCCTCCGCCTCCGCAATGGCAGCGTGAGTCTTTTCTCCAGCAAAGGGTTCCGCTTGTTGGATGACCTGGAGCAAGTATTGTTTCATGACTTCTTTAGCATGTTTATGGTCTTCTATCTGGTTGAAGTCGGGGATATCGGTATCAATCTCTGGTGGGATTTCGCCTAAATCTTTTTTCAAGGCTTTAAAGATCCTTTGCGCAAGGTATTTCATAATGCGCTCTGGTATTTTCTTTATCGTATTAGCCTCTATATGGGTAGCATCAACACTGATACCGTCGGTTTTAACCAAACCTTTCTCCTTACATTGGCTAATGATCTCAACAATAATGTCATCAAGCGCAAATTCACCTAAACGCTGGGTGCGAAACTTGGCTAGTAGACTTGGATGAGGCAGTTGATCCTCCAAGTTCAAACCCAAAAACCATACCCACGCAATGTTCAGAGCTGCTTGCTCTATGACTTGGACATCAGAAATGTCGTATATATGCTTGAGAAAAAGTAACCGCATGAGCAGCTCCGGCTCCTTAGCAGGGCGGCCGAAATCGCTGCAATAGCTATCCGCAAGGAGCTCGTTAATGAAGGAGAAATCGATAACCTCTTCAATCTTTTTTAACATATGGTCCTTGGGAATTCTGCTATATACAGCGGCACTAAACATGGAAAACTGCTTAGGTTCAACACGCAACATTTTGAGA
>CALNBW010000335.1 GCA_937874815.1 uncultured Bacillota bacterium
TGAGGAGCAGGCAGAGTGCTCAGTGGAGCAGGTAGACCGGGCGCTAGATCAAGCTTATAGGAAAGTTGTGCGAGGGGTATCCGTTCCTGGTTTTCGTAAAGGAAAAGCGCCACGCCAAATTCTTGAGATGCGCTATGGTGCCGAGGTGCTTTATGACGACGCTATTGAAGCCTTGCTGCCTGAGGTCTATGAAGCGGCCCTAGCTGAGGCTGCAGTTGAGCCGATAGATCGTCCGGAAGTTGAAGTAGTGGATTTTGCCTCGGGGCAACCCGCCGTCTTCAAGTTTGTGGTGCAAGGTCCGCCGGAGGTTGAACTAGGCCAATATCAAGGGGTTGAGGTCGAAGCAGTTTCTTTCCCTGTTGAGGCCGACGATGTGGAGCAAGCTTTGGCCGAGATGCAGGAGCAGCATGCAAGGCTCGTTGACTCAACGGGTACTACTGTAGCTGATGGTGATTTTGTCAATTTGTCTTACGAGGGCTTCATTGATGGAGAGCCTTTTGCTGGTGGCCAGGCAGATAACTATACCTTAGAAATCGGGTCAAATACTTTTGTGCCTGGCTTTGAATCCCAGCTGATTGGCTTATCGAGGGCGGAGTCTGCTGAAATCAGCGTTGTTTTCCCAGAAGACTATCGTAATGAGGAACTTGCCGGTAAACCAGCCGTCTTTAAAGTGGAGATCAAAGATATTAAGCAGAAAGAAATACCGGCACTCGATGATGATTTTGCCGCTGAGGTAAGCGAGTTCGCTACTTTAGAGGAATTAAGGGAAGACGTCCAGAATAAACTACAAGAGTCTGCTACACAGAAAGAGCGTAGTATCCTTGAAGCTAAGGTTGTAGAAACTGTTGTGGCTAACGCTACGGTAGAGATTCCAACCGTTATGGTGGAGCGGGAAACAGAAGAGATGATTGAGGAGTTAGTTTATGACCTGGCTCGGCAGGGGCTCCCGGAAGATTTTGCGCGTGAATATATTAATGATAGAGCCGATTCTATCAAAGAGGATTATCGTGAGGCCGCCGAGGCTAGGGTCAAGACCCGTCTAGTGTTAGACAAAATCAAGGCAGTGGAAGCAGTAGCTGTTTCGGAGGAAGAGCTGCAGGCGAAGATAGAAGCAATGGCCGGGATTTATCAGCAAGACGCTAGCGAAATCCGTAAGAAATTTGAGGAACAGGGTAGCCTAGAAGTGTTGCGGCAGAACGTGGCCAATGAGAAAACCATTCAGCTTTTGGTAGACTCTGCGGTACAAGTAGCGCCAACTCCTGTCGAAGAGCAGGAAGGGGAAGCAACTGAAATCGAGTAGAACGCAAACGCTGGTTGTTAAAAGGAGGGTGTCGAAATGGGTCTCATTCCTATAGTAATCGAGCAGACTAGTCGTGGAGAACGCAGTTATGACATATACTCGAGGCTTCTCAAAGAACGGATTATCATGTTAGGAACACCTATCGATGATCATATTTCCAATCTAGTTGTCGCCCAGTTGTTGCATCTAGAGGGCGAGGACCCCGAGAAGGATATCAGTATCTACATTAACAGCCCTGGCGGTTCAATCGATGCTGGATTAGCCATATATGACACCATGCAATATATTAAGCCAGATGTGCGCACTATTTGCGTTGGTCTAGCCGCTAGCATGGGCTCGTTATTACTGGCCGCTGGCAGTAAGGGCAAACGGATGATTTTACCGAATGCGCGAGTTATGATTCATCAACCTATCGGTGGTGCCCAGGGGCAAGCAGCAGATATTGAGATTCAGGCGAAGGAGATCATTCGCTTGCGCAAGAAGCTCAATGAGATTTACGTACATCATACTGGTCAGCCTTTAGACAGGATTGCCCGTGATGTTGACCGTGATTTCTGGCTAGATGCGGAGGCTGCAAAGGAATACGGCCTCGTTGACGAGGTCTTGGCGCACCGAAAGTAAAGATCCGGGGAGCGGGTGAAATATGCTAAAGTATGATGACAAGAACGTCGTGAAATGCTCGTTTTGCGGAAAAACCCAAGACCAGGTTAAAAAACTTGTGGCTGGCCCTGGGGTTTATATTTGTGACGAGTGCATCGAGTTATGTATGGAAATAGTGGATGAAGAGACGCTGCACACCGATTTAGACCTTAAAGAAGTGCCTAAGCCGAAAGATATCAAAGCGGCGCTCGACCAATGGGTTATTGGCCAGGATGAGGCCAAGAAAGTGCTGGCGGTGGCCGTTTATAACCATTACAAACGTATCCATACGGGTAGCAAGCAAGACGATGTCGAACTGCACAAGAGCAATATCCTCTTAGTTGGTCCAACGGGAGTAGGCAAGACTTATCTGGCTCAGAATTTGGCCAGAATCTTAAATGTGCCTTTTGCCATTGCTGACGCCACTTCACTGACTGAGGCAGGTTATGTGGGCGAGGATGTGGAGAACATCTTGCTCAAGCTCATTCAGGCTGCCGACTATGACATTGAGCGGGCAGAAAAAGGGATTATCTATATTGACGAGGTTGACAAGATCGCCCGTAAATCGGAAAATCCTTCTATCACTCGCGACGTCTCGGGCGAAGGTGTACAGCAAGCATTATTGAAAGTGCTGGAAGGCACGGTAGCCAGCGTTCCTCCGCAAGGGGGCCGTAAACATCCTCATCAAGAGTTCATCCAGATTGACACGACGAATATCTTGTTCATCCTTGGGGGTGCCTTCTCGGGCCTGGAGAAAATAATTCAAAGCCGTATCGGTGAGCGAGCCATGGGTTTTGGTGCCGACGTGAAAAGCAGGCAAGAGCAGCAGCTAGGAGAAATCCTGCGCCAGATGGTGCCGGCCGATTTGCTTAAGTTTGGCCTCATCCCCGAGTTCGTTGGACGGGTACCCGTGATCGCGACTCTTGATTCCCTGGATGAAGAAGCCTTAATCCGTGTATTAACTGAACCGAAGAATGCCCTTACCAAGCAGTATCAGCGGATATTTGATTTGGACGGGGTGGCACTCGAGTTTAAGGAAGAGGCGCTTCGGGCCGTGGCCAAAGAGGCTATTGTGCGCAATACGGGGGCGCGGGGCTTGCGCTCGATTCTGGAGAAAGCCCTGCTAGAGGTGATGTATGATATCCCATCTCGTACTGATGTGAAGAAATGCGTCATTACTGAAGAATCCATTGCCAACCAGGAGCCTCCCATGTTAGTTACCGGTAGTCGTAAGAAAAAACAGGATACTGCTTAGGATACTGAGGGACTGTTGTAGCAACTTAGGGCCGATGGAGCCCTGCTGGGCACAGGCTAGCGCCAATCGTGCCTACGCAGGGCCCCATCAGCCCCTTGCTATTTGCGACAGCCCTTTTTTATTCAGCCTAAACCAGGGAAAAGAAGGTTAATTGTGCACTGCTCAGTCCATACTACTAATGAATATCGCCGAGTGAGGATGGTGGGTTATGGATATTGGCAGCGCAATTACGCTCATCCAAGTGTTCTTTGCCTTAGTTATTGGGCTCTATTTCTTAAATCTATTGCGTACCCAGCAAGGCAATAAGGTGGCAGTGGAAAAAGAATCGCGGAAGGAACTAGATAAACT
>CALNBW010000336.1 GCA_937874815.1 uncultured Bacillota bacterium
GTGCTAGGTAGTGGCACAGTAGGCTTCTGACGACAACTGCAACTAAGCATGTGTCCCCACCTCCCAAAAGGAAATTTTACCCCTGTTTCTAGCGGTTTCGCTACCCTACGACAAATCTCCTGCCTCAAACAGACAAATTAATGCGTTAATTTATGCACACTTCGCTTCAGGGGAAATCCGCGGCAAAAAAAGAGCGCATCGTCTAAACGATACGCTCGCATATATTGAAACTTGCTGGCGCTACCGTTGCTGCGCAACAGCCACGCCTTTGCGACGATACTCCTGTTGTTCCACTGGCCTTACTCTTCTGTAGCCCAACCAAGCCGCTGCTAAGGTACTTATTGGCATCAACCAGCAGAAGAAAGCAAAAGGTGCATAGCTGGTAACTGGAACGCCGAGCATGCTGGACATGAAAAGGCCACTGATGTTCCAGGGGATAAGGGGACAGAGAATGCCTGCCGAATCAAGCAGTGCGCGACCTAAGTTCTTAGGATGTAGCCTAAGCTCCTTATAACGCCCGATGAAGGAGCGCCCCATCACGATAATTGGCAGGCTCTGATTAGCTGCTACCATGGCCACTAAGGTACCAACTACCACCGTACCAGTGATCAACTGCGGAATAGTATGCAACTTCGTCAGAATGCCTCCCAATAAAGCGTCAAGCATTCCGGTACCTTCTAGCACACCCGAAAACGCAAGGGCAATAATTAGCAACGAAACCACATCCATCATGCTGCTAATGCCACCGCGAGAAAGTAATTGCTGCAACATGGGGTCGGCACTATTACTTTGGAAACCCGTATGCATGACGGTAAAGATGCTGGCCCAGCTGGCGTTCTGGCACACCTTAGCGATAATGGCACCCAGCGTGGCTCCCGCAGTAAGGCTAGGAATTGCAGGCACCCGGAAGGCAGCCAGTAGAATTACTAAGGCTGGCGGCAGTAGCAACCACGGTGATAGCTGAAAACTTGCCGATAGACCAGTCAAGAAGCGACTAGTTTGATCTACTGGCAACGTTCCCTGCACCCACCCGCCTAGGTAGATATAAGCGCCCAAGCTCACCACAAAAGGCATAATTGTGGTGGCAAATAGATGCTGCATCAGGTCATATAACTCTGTTTCCGAAACTGCGGCGGCCAGGTTAAGGGCACTGCCCAAAGGTGAAAGGCGGTCACCAAAATAGACGCCCGAAACTATCGCACCAACAACTAGGGGTAAAGGCAGCCCGAGGGCTTGTCCGATGCCCAACATGGCAATGCCAACCGTACTGGTAGTACCGAAAGCCGTACCGATTGACATCGACACAGCCGCACAGAGAACAAAGGTTAATGGCAAATAAGTAGTAGGGGTAATGATACGCAACCCATAATAGACCATAGCCGGCACCGTACCTGAGGCCATCCAAACGCCCATGAGGGCACCAACTAAGATAAAAATGAAAATAACCGGCAGGATGCTAGAAACACCACGCACCATCATTTCTTGTACCTCAGAGAAACAGTACCCCAGACCTTTGGCAACCACCACAGCAGTAATAGTGCCAATTAACAAAGGAATATGCAGAGAAGTGTCAAGATAAGTGGCGGCTAGCAGAAGCAGGCTCGATGTGATCAGGATGGGTATTAACGCCTGCCATAGTGTCGGATTCTTGCGCAAGGTGAATTACCTCCGTTGCATAATCAGGCCAAGTCGTTCACTTCAATTGTAGCCCATATTCTGCAGTCAACTGGGGAGTAAAGAAAGCTTAACATATCCAACCTGGCGCTAGCTTAAGACAATCTTAAGATCTTAGCTACCTGTGCTGAAAGATTTACTAGCTATCATTGGTTCAATGAGAACAGAGGGTGGTGTGTTAAGATGATGGAAATAGATAGTCAAAGCAGAGGTGGCTGACCTTGAATATTCTGGTCTGTGATGATGAGCGGGAAATCGTGGAAGCGCTGGAGATATACCTGCGGAACGAGGGCTACCAAGTATTTAAGGCCTATACCGGGGCTCAAGCCCTAAAGATC
>CALNBW010000337.1 GCA_937874815.1 uncultured Bacillota bacterium
AATGATAAGGCTTCGTGCTTTCTACTCGCAACTTAAGCACCTCCTCACACATCAAATTTCTTCGTTTAGCCGAACGTTAACTCATCTCAATATTCATATCGGCCTGGCCCAGAGGAACTTTAGGTGAGCTAGCGGCATCCAGTCCTATTCTAGGCCCTTAAGCAGTCTCGGATAATCTGCCCGCCCATCTACAATGTGATAAACATAGATACTGTCGGCAATCAACCGATAGAAACACAGATAATGCCCGCATATAAGCATCCGGTAGCCCTGCGAAGCGAGCTGTTTATCCCGGCAAGATATCCCCATATTGGGGTAGGTTTGTAGCTTCTCCAATGAAGTATAGATACGCTCCGTTATGCCACGCGCTGAATCGAGCCCTACTAGTGCCAGGTGAACAAGGGCGATTTCCTCCAACTCGCGCTGGGCAGTAGCAAGCAATTCCAACTTAAACCTCTCGCTCATAGATAGCGTTTAGCCGCTGACGCGACTGTTCCAGCGTATAGGTTGGCGCGCCCGATTGGCGCAAGGCTTCCGCGAGCTCTAGTTTTGCCCGCAGCCTATATGTCTCTTCTCGTTTCTCGAAGGCCTCGATACTCATGACTACGAGATCGCCCTCACCGTTTTTTGTAATATATATGGGCTCTTGCGCCTCGCGCGCAAGGTTGGAGATCGCCCCGTAATCATTGCGCAGGCTAGTGGACGATTTGATAATCATAAAACACACCTCCCGGATGAATTATTCTACCATTATTATATCCTAAAAATGCCCGCTCAACAATGCGAGCCTAGTAGTAGCGGGCGCGCATTCTGACCTCAATGTGAAATAATTCTCCTATTGGCTGCTGATAGATTATCGACGGACGCCATTTCCTTAATAGCGTTTTACTGAGTCGCGTGGTGTCAAGCCGGCACCCTTTGGAACGATAAAAATCGAAGGCCTGCAAGTGCATTTCACCTCAAACAGACCAGGCCCGCCTTCTTGGGGCATTATTGCGAGGGCTCGCGCTTTAATATGCGAAAGCAGTATCGCCGAATGCTTCATACCCAGCGGCCCTTTCCTTGCTGCAACCACCAAAAACGCTTTTCTTTAAAACTTTATGCATCAACCCCAGAAGCCTACCACATTATCATCACGAGCCAATGCGAATCAACCCTGTGCATTGCGCTGCAATGCCCAGGGTTGATTCATGCGACAGCCGTTCCGTAGAAATAACAGGAGCACCCGGGGCAAAATAGCAGGATGGTTTATCCTGAACCACTACTATGCGGCTTGCCGTTCAACATGCTCCAGGCAAAGAAGCCATGAAGCCCCACGCCGAGAAAGCCCCAAAAATAATTCTGCAATAATAACTCAATCAAAACGTATATGGTGGCCGCTGTTACATAAAAGGCAGCAACTAGCCGTGAGATAGCCTTCGCTTCGTAGAAAATAGGATAGATTTCCCGACAAAACGTGCCAACGCCAAAAATTATGAACCACCTCATACCTATATCATATCCTAGAAACCAATTAAGCAAGCCAGCTGCAAAAAAGATAAAAGCCTTAACTGCGGCGCGTCTGATAATGCTCTTTTCTGTCACGCCCATTCACCTCCTTACTTTAGGAATCTGGTCCGCCCCAGATGAACCGCGGGGACGTACACTTGGAACCGCGGGCACGTACACTTGTGCCAGGGAAAACCTGGCATTATGCTGCAACCATTCGCTGGGCCATCTGTAGAACATACCTACACTTTTATATCAAGGACAACGCTGGTCGTCCACCAGGATAAAGACACCCCTTTAGCCAACACGTCGAGACAATTGACACACCCTATAACGCCCAACTGCTTGTCATCGTCCTCGGAGATCTGTTCGTACTCGTAGGGATTATCTTTAGGAAGGCGCATAGAAATTGATCTGGCGTAAAGTGCTGGATCATGGTCCAGCAAGTACTGATGGTCGGCTGCAGGAACCGTGTCCCCCGCTACAATTCGGCGCGAAATCTCCAAACAAGTCAGCATGACTTTTAGCTTATCTTTCTCTTCCTCAATCTGTTTCCCGCAGATCCCAGTTTGCTGCAGCTGGGGCTGCCGGAAGAGTTTCTGCTCTTTAGCAGGCAGATCAGCAAAATGATAAGGCTTCGTGCTTTCTACTCGCAACTTAAGCACCTCCTCACACATCAA
>CALNBW010000338.1 GCA_937874815.1 uncultured Bacillota bacterium
GGAGATTTCGTTGACGCCGGTCGCTAGCTGTGGTACTATTAGCACTTGGAGGCAGGTGTTCAAACTCTGTTTGAGCACTGCTGAAACCGCTCGAAACGGGTTGTAAGGCAATTAGTTTGCCACCTGGTTTTCGGCGAGTAAAATAAGGGGGTGGCGCAATGTACGCCATTATCGAAACGGGTGGCAAGCAGCTCAAGGTACAACAAGGTCAAGTTATACAGGTGGAGAAACTTGCAGCTCAAGTAGGTGACACCGTAAACTTTGACCAAGTGCTCATGGTAGGTGGAGCCGACAGCGTTAAGTTGGGGCAACCAATAGTGGCTGGAGCTGTTGTTACCGGAACCGTACTCGGCCAGGGCAAAGGGCCCAAGGTTGTTTCTTTCCGCTACAAAAAAAGAAAGCGGGTTCGTGTCAAGCAAGGCCATCGGCAGCCATTTACTAGCGTTAAGATTGAAAATATTAGTCTCTAGTTTATGATCACGGTTTCCATAGAGCGTGATCAGCTGGGGTGCATCAAAGCCTTCTCGATATCTGGCCATTCTGGTTATGCCCAGCGCGGTCAGGATATAGTCTGTGCTGGTGTGTCAGCTGTGGCCCAAACAGCCATACTGGGTCTACAGGATTTACTCCATATCGAGTGCGCAGGTAGCCAAAGCGAAGGTCAGCTCGTCTGCGGTTTGCCACTAATGGAGCCTATGCTGCGACGCGAAGCAGATATCGTGTTAGAGACGATGCTTTTAGGATTGACGGCGATTGCCTCAGTATATGCTGGCAATGTCCAGATCCTCGATACGAAGGAGGTGTAAAGCATGCTATTTAAGTTTGATCTGCAATTATTTGCATCTAAGAAGGGTGTAGGTAGTTCCCGTAACGGGCGTGATAGCGAAGCTAAGCGTCTGGGCGTGAAGCGACAGGACGGCCAGTTCGTGACTGCTGGCTCCATTCTGGTGCGTCAACGCGGCACCAAGATTCACCCTGGCAACAACGTGGGTTTGGGTAAAGATGACACTTTGTTTGCTTTGGTAAACGGGGTTGTTGCTTTTGAGCGCAAGGGTAAGAGCAAGAAACAGGTTAGCGTATACCTTGTAGACGAGGATGTTGCTAACTAATCGCGTATGCGCATTTTCTGTCAGTA
>CALNBW010000339.1 GCA_937874815.1 uncultured Bacillota bacterium
CCGACATGGTCGTTACCGGTTTCCACGGTGTTGACCTTGCTGGTGTAGGTTTTGGTGATTCCGTGGTCGTTATTGGCATTGGCCCAGTCGGCCTCATGGCCGTAGCTGGGGCCAACCTCAGTGGTGCTGCCCACCTCTATGCGGTTGGCACTCGTCCTAACTGCGTTGCTGCCGCTAAGGCCTATGGTGCTACCGACATTGTCAACTACAGAGAAGGCGACATCGCTGATCAAATTCTCGACAAGACCAACGGCAAGGGTGTTGATCGCGTTATTATTGCTGGTGGCGACGTGGATACTTTCGCCCAGGCTATCCGCATGCTGAAACCCGGCGGCACCATTGGTAACGTCAACTACCTTGGCGAAGGCGACTATATCAAGATTCCTCGCGTAGAGTGGGGCGTAGGCATGGGCCACAAGCGCATCAACGGTGGACTTACCCCTGGTGGCCGTCTCTGGATGGAAAAAATGGCTGCCCTGCTTGAAACCAAGAAGCTCGATACCAGCCTCTTGGTCACCCATACTTTCCATGGTTTCGATCAAATCGAACCTGCCCTGATGATGATGAAGGACAAGCCAGCCGACTTGATCAAGCCGGTAGTACTCATCGACTAAGCGAGAAAAGGATAGCAAGACCAGCCGCGCGGCTGGTCTTGCCGCTCTGTAGCCTGCCGCCAGAAAAGGATAATTGCGCCCTTTTACCGAAGATTAGGGGGAGCATGATACGAAGAGCTAGGCGGGGAGTTGCAATTATGTATGGATTACTAGATCAAGATCTAAAATATATACTGGACGCAGCTGGTAAATATCCCGCGGGCCAGTAAAACACTTCCACCCCTTTGTTGTTGGGCACCATGGTTATGGAGGGCAGTGAAATGCAAGAAAACAGATATGATGACACTGATTTTTTCGACCGTTACAAGCAGATGGCTCGTTCAGTTGGGGGCTTGCAGGCGGCAGGGGAGTGGCACGAACTAAGGAAGATGCTGCCAGACCTTCAGGGAAAGCGCGTCCTTGACCTAGGCTGTGGCTTCGGTTGGCACTGCCGTTATGCAGACGAGCAGGGTGCGCAATCTGTTATCGGCATCGATATCTCAGGAAAGATGCTACAAGAGGCACGGGCAAGAACCACTTCCAGTAGAATCAAGTACATGCAGATGCCGATCGAAGCCATCGATTTTCCTGCAGCAAGCTTTGACGTAGTAATAAGCTCTTTGGTGTTTCACTATCTAGACTCATTTGCAGATGTCTACGAGAAAATAAACAGATGCCTAGTGAGCAAAGGGGACTTCGTTTTCTCCGTCGAGCACCCGATTTTTACTGCCCAGGGAAGCCAACAGTGGTACTACGATGAAAAGGGTGTCCCTTTACATTGGCCTGTGGATCATTACTTCGCAGAGAAAGAACGCAAGGCGATCTTCTTAGGCCTAGAGGTTACGAAATACCATCGGACCTTAACCACCTATGTAAACACCCTAATTCAGTGCGGCTTCGAAATCACCAGGCTCGTTGAGCCAAAGCCAGCCTTTGATCTCATGAACGAACCGGGGATGAAAGATGAGCTGCGCCGCCCAATGATGCTATTAATAGCGGCTAGAAAAGGAAGTATTATTGATGAATAAGAATGAACGTATTAACCAAATCGCCGGGTATTTCGAAGGCAAAGATGATGTTTCCGCGGTATATCTGTTTGGATCCCTGGTTAAAGGCAGGGCAACCCACAACAGCGATGTGGATATCGGTGTTCTATTTGCTGACGGCATGCCATTGTTTCAGCGTTTCAACAGAAAACTTGAAATTGCCAATGATTTGGAGGACACCTTGCTTGCCAAGGTTGACATTGTAGACTTAGACAACGCCGACCTGTATTTCGTCCGCCAAGTAATGTTGAATAAGGAAATGATTCTTGACAGAGATACCCATAGGCGAGTGGCATTTGAAGTGGCAAAGCGACGGGAGTTTTTTGACAGAAAGCGCTTTTACGAACTATACCATAGCCAGGCATTGAAAAGACTAGAGGAGAAAGGAAGGGAACACCAAAATGGTTGAGAAAGAAGTGATAGTTAGAAGGCTGGTGCGCCTGGAGGAATACTATAATGATCTTGAAGATGCGAGAAAAACCCTTGATTGGGCAGAATTCGACAGCAATAAAATCGTACGTAGGTATGTTGAACGGACCTTACATATTGCAATTGAAGCGTGCCTGGATATTGCTAACCACATCATTACCTACGAAGGCTATCGAGAGCCGATTGATAATAAGGATGCCTTTCAGGTCCTTTACGAGCAAAGGATCTTGAGCCTGGAACTGGCGGAGAACCTAAAGAAGATGGCCCAGTTCCGTAATGTTATTGTTCACGACTACATCCGAATCCAGCCCGAGATTGTGTACCAAATTCTCCGGAAGAATCTAGGGGATTTACTAAAGTTCGCTTGCGTTATTAAAAAGAACTTCTTATAAAAGGGCTATCAGGTCGCACTGTTGCTGCTAACGGAGTAGGAGGGAGGAGTAAGCTTGAGCCGGGCGCGGGCTTTTCCTACTTGAATGTTACCTAGAAAATGGGGTGCCGCTGACATAAGGTAATAACAGGTGATTAGTCCGAAGGAGGCACTCTTATTGACAGGCGAAAAGACCATTATTAAAGAAACCGGCCAGGAGGATTTGGCAAATGTGATGCAACTCTGGAATAGCGGCGAAGTGATGCGGTTTGTGGGCTATCCAAACGGCCTCGGCATTACCCTGCCGCAGCTGGAGCTCTGGCTGACGGGAATGGGCCAGCTGCGTCGCCATTATTCCATTTACCTAGCAGACGGCACCTATTGCGGCGAGACTTTCTACCGTATCGATCCGGAAATAGGCGCTACTGCGCTAGACATCAAGCTGCTGCCTGCGGCCCGCGGCAAAGGGGTGGCAACGCGGGCGCTTAGTTTCGCCATCAACCAGGCCTTTCGCAATTGGCAGGCCCGCTGGGTCTATGTGGGCCCGCACCCCAGCAATAGCAAAGCCTGGGCTTTGTATAAGCGCTTAGGTTTCATCAGCAAGCCGCGACCGGATTTCCTGGAAGCGGGCTTGACATACTTGGAAATCACGCGCGAGCAGTGGCAGGGAAGTGAGTTGCAACAACGAGCTGCTGCCGATTTCGACGTTCAAGTAAGCTGCAAAGATGTTATCCTGCGTGATTACATCGCCAGCGACATTGAGGACGACATCCGCTGGATGACGACGGAAATCTCCTGGCATGAGTGGGATGCGCCCT
>CALNBW010000340.1 GCA_937874815.1 uncultured Bacillota bacterium
GGGCTGTTGCATGATGTGATGCAACAGCCCCTTTTTATCCTTGGCTAGAGTGTCTTTATGGGCGAGTGTGGTATGATAATGGCAAATTGAGAGGGGGTTACTGTATGCAAGACCTTGTTCGTCCCGACATATACCAGTTATTGCGGCACTTTCGGCACGACCTGCTCAATGACTTACAGCTGTTACTGGGTCACTTGCAGCTCGGGCGCAGCCAGGATGTTATCTATGATGATGCGAACAAAATGGTTGCCAGGATTCAGGCAGTCAGCTCCCTCTTTGCCTGTGGTGACAACGAGTTAGCCACTCTGCTTTGGTATTTGGGGCTGATCGCTGAAGCGAGCGGCATTTGCCTAGAAGCAGAGGTTGAGCCTCTGCCTGCGCCTCTAACTCCCCATTCATTGCTAGCATTAGAGCAGATGGGCAATTTATTATTGGCTGAGCTTAGTAAACTGGACGCAGAGAACCGTTTTTTATATGTCACTATCTCGCCTACTAGCCCCCAGTTGCTACTTGAGTTTGCTCCCTTAGCCGACGCAACAGCAATAGCGCTATTAGCTGCAGCCGGGGGCTGGCAGCTAGAACAGACCGATGCAGAGTGGAGGTGCTCGTATGTTCATCGATCAAGTTAAGATATATGTTAAGGCCGGAGATGGCGGTAACGGCATGGCTACTTTCCGCCGGGAAAAATTCGTGCCCCAGGGAGGCCCTTCAGGTGGAGATGGCGGCAGAGGGGGTAACGTAGTGCTAAAAGTTAGTCCCCATGTTAATACCCTGCTTGACCTGCGCTATCGCAAACACCATCGGGCCGATAATGGCGAAAACGGGGGGTCAAGCAACAAGCAGGGGAGAATGGGGCGCGACCTCACCATCTTGGTCCCTCCCGGCACTATTGTGTACGATGACGATACCGGGCTGCCCTTGGCTGACTTGACTGAGCTGGAGCAGACCGTAACTATAGCGAAAGGAGGGCGTGGTGGCAGAGGCAATGCCCGGTTTGCCACTTCTACACAACAGGCCCCTACGTTCGCTGAGCAAGGCGAACCGGGCGAGGAACGCTACTTACGCTTGGAGTTAAAACTGTTGGCCGATGTAGGGCTAGTCGGTTTCCCTAACGCCGGTAAGTCTACCTTGCTAGCGCATGTGTCGGCGGCTCGCCCAAAGATTGCTGACTATCCTTTTACTACCCTTACGCCCAACTTGGGTGTGGTTAAGGTTGATGAACAGACTTTCGTCATGGCCGACATCCCCGGCTTGATCGAAGGAGCCCATTTAGGTCAAGGCCTCGGGCATGAATTTCTGCGGCATATAGAACGTACCCGCGTCATCTTACATATGGTAGACGCGGCTGGCTGGGATGGGAGAGACCCGCTGGCTGATTTCCATGCCATTAACCAGGAACTAGCCAAGTACGCACCCGAGTTGGCGGAAAGGCCGCAGATTGTGGCGCTGAACAAAATGGACTTACCAGAGGCCCAAGCCCGTGCAGCTACTTTCACTCAGGCCCTACAGGAGCAGGGTCATCAGGTATTTCCGATTTCAGCAGTAACAGGACAGGGCGTGCAGCAGATGCTACGGGCCACAGTTGCACTTTTAGCTACTGCTCCGCTACCCCAGGCTGTCATTATCCCCGAGCCAGTAGAGGAGGACAAAACGACCCTGCAAGTGACCATCGATGATGGTGTCTTTGTTGTCCAAGGGCATCAGGTGGAGCGACGAGTGGCCATGACCAATCTAGACAACGAAGAAGCTTTGTTCCGTTTGCAGCACGCCTTGCGCCGGTACGGTGTATTCGCGGCACTACAGGCCGCAGGCGTGCAGGCGGGTGATACTGTGCGCATTCGCGACCTTGAGTTCGATTATGTGCCAGATCCTTGGGAACAAGAGGAACAGGTTTAAACCAACTCAAATAAAGGCCGTGGGTTATGCGCGTGAGCAAGACCACGACCTCTTTTTCATGCCTATTTCTATTCGTCAGTTAGCTCATTATCTGTTAAAATACCATTAGATTGCTCTAACGGAGAAAAGGAGAGGCAGCTATGCGTAGATGTGGTATTATGGGTGGCACTTTTGATCCTATTCATCTAGGCCATCTAGTTACAGCGGAAGCGGCGCTACATGAATTTCGGCTCGACGCAGTCTACTTTGTTCCTTCTGGCCGCCCGCCCCACAAAGAGGATGTTGCCGATTGCGAGCATCGCTATTTGATGACCTTGTTAGCGACGGTAGCCAACCCCAAGTTCTTTGTATCCCGCGTGGAAATTGATCGTTCCGGCTACTCCTATACCTACGATACGGTGCAGTATTTTTCGCGGCAGTTTGAGCAGTGCGAAATCTGCTTTATTACTGGTGCCGACGTTATGCACGATATCCATAAGTGGTATCGCTATCAGGAGCTATTGCGCTCGTGCCATTTTGTGGCTGCCACTAGGCCCGGGTTCAGCTTCAGTGATGCCGGGACGTTAACAGACGAGGAACTCAAACGCATTCATTTTCTGGAGGTGCCCTCGTTGGCAATTTCGTCAACAGATATTAGGAGGCGCGTACAGACAGCAAGGCCAATCAAGTATTTAGTCCCT
>CALNBW010000341.1 GCA_937874815.1 uncultured Bacillota bacterium
TTTACATACTACTATCTACCAGGTGAGAAGGGCGCTCCAGAACGCGGGGCTAGCGACTGAAATTAAGTTCGCAAATGGCAGCTATTCTTTACTACTCCCGCCGACAGTGACTAGCGACGTGGCGGAGTTCGAGGTTATTATTGCTCAGGGCCAGCAAGTAAAGGCCCACTCATTGGAGCAGTATGAGCGATTGCTGACCCTTTATCAGAGTGATTATCTAGACGGTCAGGGCTATCTTTGGGCGTTGCCACTGCAGGAAAACTATCGCAATCAATTCGTTACCTATGCCCTACGACTGGCTGAGTTCTATGGGCAGACGGGCAAGGATGGGCAAGCGATAATGACCCTGAGGAAAATCCTCGAGGTTTCTCCTCTTGAGGAAAAAGCCCATGGGATGCTGCTGAAGCTCTACTATCTCCGCAGAGATAGGGTGGCATTTGTGCAACACTATACGGCAATGAAGGCGCTCTTGAAGCAAGAGCTCGGTATCCAGCCCAATGACAACTTGATGGCTTGGTATGAAGAAGTAATGGCAATGTGAGATGTTACGAAGAACATCAGTTTAAGGGGCTGCGGGGGGCTTGCTGTAAGCACGATTGGAGCCTGCTCCTGTGCTCTAAGTAAGCGCCCCGTAGCCCCCCCTTATTGTACTCCAGCCAATTACTCAGAATCAGGCAACAGGGCCAGCAGTTCATCCCAGCTAAGCACGGGCACGCCTAACTCTTGGGCCTTGGTTAACTTGCTACCCGCCTTTTCGCCAGCCAGTAGATAGTTGGTTTTCTTACTGACGGCACTGGCCACCTGGCCGCCGTGCTGTTCAATCAGCAGCTTAGCCTGGTCGCGGCTGACTCCGGGCAAGGTGCCGGTGATAACAAAGATTTGCCCTGAAAGTGCCCCAGCCCCGGCATCAGGCTTAGTACCCAGATAACGCTGGTTAACGCCAGCAGCTTGCAGCTTAGCAATCAACTGTTGGTTGGCTGTGGTGGCAAAATAGCTAATAATACTAGCAGCCATTTTGGTGCCGACATCTGGCACCTGCTGTAATTCATCGGCGCCGGCCGCCAGCAGTTGCTCCAAGGAACCGAAATGCTGCGCCAGGCCTAAGGCACCTTTGGCGCCCACATGGCGAATGCCCAGAGCAAAGATCAGGCGCTCTAGGGAGTTTTGCTTGCTCTTGGCGATAGCCGCCAGCAGATTCCCCGCTGTTTTCTCGCCCACCCTCTCCAGCGCCAGAAGCTGATCAGGTTGCAGAGCATATAGATCGGCTACATCATGCACTAGGTCCGCATCTAGCAGAGCAGAAATCATGGCCGGCCCCAAACCCTCTATGTCCATTGCGTCGCGAGAGACGAAATGAATCAGCCCTTCCCGCAACACGGCCGGACAAGAGGCATTAGGGCAACGCCAAGCGACTTCTTGGGGCTCACGCACCGCTGGTGTCTGACATTCGGGGCAAACTGTAGGCATGGCGTAAACCTGTTCCTCACCTGTACGCAAAGCAACCACGGGCGCTACCACTTCGGGGATAATGTCGCCGGCTTTTTGCACAACGACTGTGTCGCCGATGCGGATATCCTTGGCAGCAATTAAGTCTGCATTATGCAAAGAGGCCCGGCTGACAACTGAGCCGGCTACTGTCACCGGCTCTAATACTGCATTGGGGTTAAGGGTGCCGGTACGCCCCACACTAATGACGATATCCAGTAGCTTCGTCTGCACCTGTTCGGCCGGGAATTTATAGGCGATCGCCCAGCGCGGGCTTTTGGCAGTATAGCCTAACTGTTCCTGGAGGGCGACATCGTTCACCTTAATGACGATACCGTCGATATCATAGGGCAGCTCATGCCTTTTATCGTGCCAGGCCTGGCAATACTCAATAATTGCTTCTATATCGCTCAGCAAAACCCGCTCCTGGTTGACTCTAAAGCCGACCTGCCGCAAGAAATTAAGGCTCTCCTCCTGGGTTGGCGGCAGGGGCCGCTCGGCAATGGCAGCCAAACCATAGAAGAACATATCCAAACCACGGTTAGCAGTGACCCTAGGATCAAGTTGTCGCAGAGAACCGGCGGCTGCATTACGGGGATTTGCGAATAGCGGTTGGCCGGCTTCCTCGCGTTCCGCATTGAGGCGGGCAAAGGCAGCCTTGGACATATAGGCTTCACCGCGCACTGTGAGGGTATATGGCTCCTGCAGCCGCAGGGGCACACCCCGCGAGGTACGCAGGTTAGTAGTAATATCCTCCCCGACTGTTCCATCACCCCGAGTAGCGCCCGTTGTTAAAAGGCCGTTCACATACTGCAAGGATACGGCCAGCCCATCCATCTTTAGCTCCAGCACGTATTGCACCGCTGCATTTCCAGCCACCGCACGCACTCGCTGGTCAAACTCCCGCAGGTCACCCGCATTAAAGGCATTAGCTAAGCTAAACATGGGGATGGCGTGGGTAACACTAGTGAAACCTGCCGCTGGCGTTGCCCCCACCCTCTGCGTGGGTGAATCGGCTGTGATTAAGTCAGGATACCTGTCTTCGATAGCCTGCAACTCTCGCAAGAGGGTGTCATATTCCGCATCGGAAATTTCAGGGTCATCTAAGACATAGTAACGATAACTATGATAATTGAGGGCCCGACTTAGTTCGGCAGCTCGTGCCCTAGCCGCCTCTTTGGGCATATCTACAGGTACCATAACTTGCACCTCCGGCATTACATCGCTTCTAAGGAAGTATACTGCAAGGAAAGAGTCTTCAAGCCCACCTGCTCGAAGGCAACAGTGACAAAGATATCATTGCCACTACCACGGCTGGAGACTACCGTTCCTTCGCCAAAACTTTTGTGCCATACTCGCTGCCCGTCAGCAAATGGTTTCTCACCAGCAGGCGTTGGCTGTACATCTGAGCTAAGCGTAGATGACCGAATAGAAGGGCTCACGGTTGATTGGGATGGGTTCAAAGACCAGCCGTGAGATTCCTTCACTGCCTCTGGAATCTCATCTAGGAAGCGTGAAGGCAGGTTATAGCTATGGCGGCCGAACAACAGGCGTTGCCAAGCGTGGGCTAGGTAAAGCATCTCCTTAGCCCGGGTGATACCGACATAACATAGTCGCCGCTCTTCTTCTAGCTCATCCTCATCCACTAGGGCCCGGGCATGAGGGAAAATGCCTTCTTCTAGACCAGTCAAAAAAACTATGGGGAACTCCAGCCCTTTAGCCGTGTGCAGCGTGAGCATATGCACGGCCTCGCCCTCAGCCTGAGTATCCGCATCGGATAGCAATTCAATACCTGCCAGGAAAACATCGAGGCCAGCCTCGGGCTCTCTAATACCAAATTCTTGTGCTACCGAGATAAATTCCTGCAGGTTCTCTAAGCGGGCCAAGCTTTCTGGATCTTGGCCTGCGGCTTCTAGCTCGGCCTTATACCCCGTCTTATCCAACAGAGCCTCCACCAGTTCGGCCACAGTTAGAAACTCCATCATGCCCCGCCACTCGGCTATCTGTTTAGCAAATGCCTGTAGCTTATTGGCTGGTGCCTTACCTAGACTAGTAATCTTGCTGGCTTGCTCTGCCGCAAGCAACAAGGGTAGCCCATTGGCCTCGGCATAATCAGTTAGCCGTTGCAAGGTCGTTGCCCCAATTCCCCTACGGGGAACATTAACAACCCGCTCAAAGCTAGTGCCATCGGCGGGGTTCACCAGCAAACGCAAGTAAGCGATAATGTCTTTGATTTCACGACGCTTGTAAAACTCCACCCCCCGATACATGGTATAGGGAATATCGCGCCGCAGAAAAGCTTCCTCTATCACGCGGGATTGGGCATTAGTACGATACAGAATCGCAATCTCGTTATAGCTCCTACCCTGGCTATGCAGCAACTCGATCTCATCAGCAACCTGACTTGCCTCATCGCGCTCATCGTTAGCTGAGAACACTTGCACTAGCTCGCCAGCGGGATTGGCCGTCCACAGACGCTTTGTTTTGCGCCCGACATTGTTGGCCACAACCGCATTAGCGGCATCCAGGATATTTTGGCTGGAGCGATAGTTCTGCTCCAACTTAATTACCGTTGCATCCGGGAAGTCTTTTTCAAAATCAAGGATGT
>CALNBW010000342.1 GCA_937874815.1 uncultured Bacillota bacterium
TAGATGAGCAGATGCGGGCTGAGCGCAAGCATAACCTATTTACGCGCTTTGGCATCAGCGGTTTTGCGGAGGTAAAGGTGGCCGACCTTTCCACAGGCATGAGGCAGAAAGTTTCCCTAGCAATCGCCTTGGTGCATGACCCAGACGTAATCATCTTTGATGAGCCGACCAATGGATTGGACGTAATTACGGCAAAAACCGTCACTGACTTTCTGCTGGAGCTAAAGCAGCAAGGTAAAACCATCATTATATCTACCCATATTTTCAGCTTAGTAGAAAAGATTTGCGACCGGGTGGCTATTGTTATCGATGGCAAGCTTGTGGCCTGCGATACACTTGATCAGGTAAGGAACGGCTTGAGCATGGAAGATCGTTTTTTTGCAATCTATGAAGAAGTGGCTGGTGGCGTAGAATGAAGGGTAACATCTTAACTGTCATGAAAAAAGAACTCAAGCGCCTGCTGGGTGATAAACGCATTGTGATAAATGCGGTCTTGCTGCCCGGTGTCCTAATTTATGTGATGTACTCCTTTATGGGTGGTGCATTGGCCGGCATGTTTGCGCCGGATGCTGTTCCGCCGCAGATCGCCGCGGTGCATATGCCTGCTTCCGTAGCGCAGATGTTTGATGCTGCCGCTTTCTCCTACACCGACCTAAAGGCAACCGATGCGGCTGAGATAGCTAGCATAAAGAGCCAGATTGCCGCCAAAGAGTTTGAGCTGCTATTAGTCTTCCCAGCCGATTTTGACACCCTGGTAAATGAGTTTGACATTAGAAGCACAACAACAACCGCTCCCAACATCGCCGTGTTCTATAATAGTGCCGACACCAATTCATCGCAGATCTATGCGCAGGTGTTTTCTATGCTTGATGCTTACGAAGCGACGCTGGCCAACAAGTTCGATGTCAATGGCGGGGAAGAGGTATACAATCTGGCTAGTGATAAGGATCGCAGCGGGCAGATGTTTGCCTCGTTAATGCCGCTTTTGCTTACTATCCTGCTTTTCTCGGGATGCATGGCAATTGCTCCCGAATCTATTGCCGGAGAAAAAGAACGCGGCACGCTTTCAACCCTGCTGGTTACCCCTTTGCGGCGTAGCGAACTGGCGTTGGGGAAAATCTTTGCCGTCACAATCGTGGGAACACTGAGCGCCATCTCCAGCACAATTGGCACAATATCTTCTTTGCCCCAGCTGACAGGCGGCGCGACCGACGGCTTACCCCTTTTCTATACAACAGGCGACTATCTGCTGCTGGGAGTAGTTATTCTTAGCACAGTTCTCTTGTTTGTCTCGCTGATGTCGATACTATCCGCTTTTGCCAAAAGTATTAAAGAAGCGCAAACCTATATGACACCTTTAATGATAGTGGTTACGCTGGCCGGCATCACCGGCATGTTTGGAGAGGCAATGGAGAGGCCGCTGGCTTACCTCATCCCCGTCTATAACTCCGTGCAATGTATGAGCGCCATCTTCTCATTTGAGGCCGTGCAGCTGCATGTAGTCATTACCTTGGTGAGCAATCTGGTGTATTGCGGGGCGCTGGTGTTTGTTCTTACTAAAATGTTTAACAGCGAAAAAGTGATGTTCTCGCGCTAATGCGCTGGTTGGTGTATTGTTAAACGACATTGAAGAACAAGGCACTGGTGAGTAGTTAGATAGCTCATAAACAAACGACATTAGCTGGAGTTGTGCGTAGGATAGACCTACAAGAACGCGATGACTTCTCCCGCACACTAACTTCAAATCCAGAGCCTGTTAGTCAAGGAGGTTCGAGATGATTCATGTGTGCACGGTTGGAGTGGCAGCCTGCTTTCTGCTCCAATCATTAAGGAGTCTTTTTGCAGAAAATGCTTGCGTCAATAGGAGCGGCCTGTTAGCACAATCTAGCTTCCAGTTAGGTATTGCGCTGTTCTTTTACTCTGTTTTCCCGTGGTGGAGACTAGGCTTCTTTGCAAGGGCGGCAACACTGTGCATGCTAGCTATCGCTGGTTTTGTTAACCTCATATTGGCCCTGCGTGGGGTATCATCTTTTACGCAGTTACGTCCTGTTCGAGCATCGGAGCATCTTTTCGCTGCGCTCGCCCTGATTTTGCTCATTTTCTCTTCTGCCATCTTCATCTGGCCGACACCCCGAGATGCCACAAGCATCTCATCACCCGTTAACGAGGGGAATTGGCATGTTGCCCATGGTGGCCCGTTGGGGATTACGAACCATCACAATTCCGTAGTGGAGCAACGTTACGCCATGGACTCAGTGCGTCTAGGTTCCGATGGCCGTAGCCATGTCTCCCCTGCAGACGTTCTAAGTTCGTATTTTGCTTGGGGTTCAGAGGTCATCTCTCCGGTAGAGGGTATTGTTGTATCTGTTGTTGATGGCATACCCGATATGGAGATCGGCAATATGGACAAATATAACCCTGCTGGTAATCATGTTTTGCTAGAAACTGATAGCGGCGTGAGAGTTCTGATTGCTCATTTCCAGAAAGATACGTTGGTTGTGCAGGAAGGGAACAAGGTTGCAGTGGGTGACGTTCTAGGGAAGGTAGGTAACAGTGGCAACTCGTCTGAACCCCATATTCATCTGCAGGTTATGAAATGCCACAATGGGGGATGGCATGGAGTTCCATTTAAGATAGACGGTAAGGAGTATCGCAGAGGCCGTATTGTGCATGCGGGTAGCTATCGATGAACCTGGAAGAATAAGCCCTATCAGCAGGGAGATGAATGGTGAGTGATAAGTGTCTAATGGCTGCCTTACAACTAGGCAGCCATTACCTTATTTAAGCTCTAACTCGAGCACCGTATCGATACCACCCGGTAGCGGGAAGGTCAAGTGCTCCGGTTCGCCAAAATTGACGAAAATATGATCAGCAAAATCAAAGGCATTCCAAGGCTGGCTGACTTTTAACTCGGAACCATCAGCTAGTAAGCGCACTTTCTTGACGCGATTACCGAGCCCGGCCAAGCCTAAGGGGCCGATTGGCGGCTCAAAAACATGGGCGTAGAGCTTATTGCCCTTCTGGGTGTAGTAGCCCCACTCGGGTTTGGGCAGTTCAGCACGGCCACAGCCATAAATACTATCGCTGTTCTGCTGCATCCAAGCGCTTATATCCTCAAGAATCTGTAGTGATTCTGTCGGAATCCTGCCCTTGGCGTCGGGGCCCACGTTCAAGATCATGTTGCCGTTCTTGCTGACACACTCAACCAACTTGCGAATGATCTGCTTGGACGACTTATAGGTCTTATCCTGAGCACAGTAGCCCCAGTTGTTGTTCATCGTGATACATGCTTCCCAAGGGATGGAGTTGCCATCTTCATCGACTATTCCTTCCGGTGGGATTATCTGCTCTGGCGAAGCGAAATCACCCGCATAGGGTTTGGGGTTGCGGGAGCGGATGCTGCCTGCGTTTTCGCCACTCGCTTCAAGCCGGTTATCGATAATGGCCTGGGGTTGTAAGCGCCGCACCATCTCAATCAATTCGCTGGCTCGCCATTTCTCGCCCGTCATAGCGTCGTAGGAAAAGTCGAACCAGAGAATATCGATCTGCCCGTAGTTGGTGCATAGTTCGCGCACCTGCCCATGCACGTAGTCGAGGTAGCGTTCAAAATCATGGGGCCTATCTTTCAAGGATTCGTCATGGCGCAGGGGGTGATGCCTGTCCCCGTAATGAGGATAATCGGGATGATGCCAGTCAATCAGGGAGTAATAAAACCCCACCTTGATCCCGGCGGCGCGAAAAGCATCCACGTATTCGCGCAATAAATCGCGCCTGGCAGGCGTGTTGGTAGCCTTGTAGTCGGTAAGCTTGCTATCGAAAAGGCAGAAACCATCGTGGTGCTTCGCCGTCATCACGGCGTAACGCATACCAGCGGCTTTAGCTGCAGCTGCCCAAGCCTTCGGGTCATAAGCAGTCGGATTGAACTCCTCGAAATAGGGTTGGTAATCTTCGTTAGACAAGCTTTCTGCTTTGCGCACCCATTCGCCCCGTGCCGGAATCGCATATAAGCCCCAGTGAATAAACAGGCCAAACCTAGCGTCTCGCCACCATTGCGTGCGCTCGGTTCTTGCCGCAATTAAATCCATGTTCATATGCCTCCGCTCATTAAAATATCAGTTTAGCTCGCGCCTACCTATTACAGATAAGGCCACCCCAGCAATAATCAGGGCACCACCAGCAAGCATTGGCCAACCTATGCTTTCTTTTAACAATAAAACTGACCAAGCAATAGAGAATACCGGGATCAAGAATAAGCTTATGGCCGCCAAAGAGGCCTGCACTCGCTGCAGTAAATAAGCATAAGCTACGACCGAAACCGATGTAGGCACAATGCTCAGGTAAAGAGTGTTGAGCAGCACTGGTGTGCTCAACTCCGACCAGCTGGGCGCGGCTTCCGTGAATAAGGCAACTGTGACGAGCAAAACAGCACCGACGATGGTTGCCCAAGCTACTACCACGGGCGGGTCTTCGTGCCTCAAAACGCGTTTTGACAGAACGGTGTAAACGCTGTAGCTCAGGGCCGAGGCGATAACCAACAGATTGCCCAGGCTGCTGCCGCCCCAATCAAGCCTCCAGGTGCCATTGGTGGTCACTAAGAAGATGCCGGCAAAGGCAGTGATGAGACCAACCACTTTTTTGCCGTTAAGTGCTTCTCCCAGGAAGATGGCCGAAAGGATAACCGCAAAAACGGGGTCGGCAGAACCTAAGAGGCTGGTGCTACTTGCCGTACTTAAGTTAAGCCCCAAGTTTTGCAGCAGGTTGTTCAGGAATACACCAAAAATCCCTAACGCCACAAACCAAGGCCAGCTACGTCGCCACGCAACCAAGAATTCTTTGCGCCCAGCCACATAAATAGCATAGGCGGTAAGGAAGCATGCTCCAATACTAAAGCGCAAGGCAGCAAGCAGGGTTGGCGGAATCACTTCTAACACGAGCTTGGAAAAAGGAAAGACGGTAGACCAAATGAGCGATGGTAGCAGCAGCAATACCCCAATGGGTATTTGCTGCTTCTTAGTAGGGGCAGCTGCCGTTGCTGCTTTTTGCTTTGTCAAGGGAGCCCCTCCTCTATCTAATGTCACATCTATTATATAGATGTTATTTTGGAAACGTAACCCTTAGCAAGAGCGGCGCTTCATTTGTGCCCTTATTTCATGATAATCTGGGTATAGAGGTGAGCAGAGGAGGTGGATGCTACATGCCAGCGCTATGGGGAAGAATGCAGGGGGTGCGGCCTAATAAGCCTTTCTATCGTCTACTGGATAGGGGGTTCAGTTTATCGGAGGCTCTTGTGGAGATGCAAAAGAAGTATGGGGTGTCACCGGCCAAACTGGACTTGCTGCGACAGATTGCTGAGCTTGAATATCCAATCCTGGCAAGTTTGCCGCGGCAAGCCGTGAGCATATATGTTGGCATCCCCTTCTGTCCTTCCCGCTGCCTCTATTGTTCATTCCCATCGCATTCATTGCACGAACTGGGGCAAGAACGTCAGCGCTTCGTGGCTGCTTTGCTACGCGAAATAGAGGTTTTGGGGCAGCAGGTACAGCGGTTAGGATTCACTGTCGATTCCGTCTACGTAGGCGGCGGCACCCCGACTGCGTTGCAGGCAAGCGATTTGAGCAAGATTTTGCAGATACTTAAGCAGGTATTGCCTCTGCCTTGGCGTGAGTTTACAGTAGAAGCAGGTAGGCCAGAGACTCTGACAGATGAACATTTATCCGTGTTAGTTGCAGCAGGAGTGCAGCGCATCAGCATCAACCCGCAGACGAAACACCTTGAAACTCTGCAGTTAATCGGGCGGCCACATAGCGCCGCCGATATTGAGCTAGCTGTGGCCCGTTCTCGCAAACACTTTCACACCCTGAATATGGACTTAATCTTAGGTCTGCCAGGTGAGGATTTAGCTGAGGTGCGGGCCAGCACCAAATGGGTAATAGGCTTACGGCCAGAGAATATTACCCAGCATATGTTCTCGCCCAAACGCGCTTCCCGTTTTACTGATGAGCAAACTGCTTGGCAGGCCATGCTGCCGTCCGGAGAGCTTGCGGCTAGCATGGTGGAAACAACAAGGGAACTTCTGCGGCAAGCTGGTTACCATCCCTACTATTTGTATAGACAACGCAATATTCTGGGCGGGCAAGAGAACGTCGGCTGGACACTCCCTGGACATGCTTGCCGTTACAACATGATTATGATCTCTGAACGCCAGCACATTTTAGGCTTAGGCGGCGGGGCGGCCAGTAAGTTTATCAATGCGGATGGCACTCTAGTTACCCATAGCAACCCTAAGGATGTTCGCGTTTATATTGACCGCATAGAAGCACTAATAGCTAAGAAAGCCGTATTACTAGCTGAGAGGAGCGAGTAAATGAAGGTCTTGATGCACGCCTGCTGCGGCCCTTGTGCTTCTTATTCCGTAGAAGCCCTTCGCGAGGCCGGGCACGACGTTTATGGCTACTTTTATAACCCCAATATTCATCCTTCGCAGGAGTACCAGCGCCGCTGGGAATCTTCTAAGCAGTTGGCGGAGGCAGTAGAGTTGCCTATCCTTGAGCCTGGTGCCTACGAATACCAAGAGTGGTTGCGCCAAGTTGCCTGGCGTGAGCAAGTACGCTGCCCTCTCTGTTACCAGATGCGCCTAGAGCAAACGGCGCGCATTGCCAAGCATGGCAAGTTTGATGCCTTTACCACCACCTTGCTCATTAGCCCTTACCAGAAACACGAAGTGCTGAAGCAGACGGGCGAGGCCATCGCTGCCGCTTACGACATCCCTTTTCTTTATATGGACTTTCGCCCCGGTTTCAAACGCAGCGTGGAGCTCTCCAAAGAAATGGGCCTCTACCGACAGCAGTACTGCGGCTGCATCTACAGCGAAGCCGAACGCTACGCCCAGGACAGGGGACGGAGCTAGCGCCTGCAAAAATTTGACATATCAGCCGCTGCATACAGCGGCTGTTTTTTTGCCGCCAAGCAGGTGATTGTATGCTGTGTTCAGAATAGATTGTAGAGGGGGGTGGACGGATGCGCAAATTTAACCTGATACTAGCCGTGATAGCTTTGGCGTTATTGCCGTTAACATGTTCATATAACCTGTATCTTCTGCGGCGTCCGTTTCTTATGCAAAGGCCGGAAGTAGATCAGAGCGCCCGGGCAATTTTGAACAAGATACCCGGAGGCCGCGTGCTGAAATACCAGATTGGGCGCAGTCTTCTGCAGGGAGCTAGTTACAAGCTGTACATTGATCATTATCATGACGGAGAATTGGTGGAACGGCACGACCGATCTAGCGGGGGCATAGACTCGTGGATAGGAACGCAACCTTTCGCCCAGCTATATATCTATTCGGGAACTGATCGGGAAGCAGGTGATTGCTGGTTTGGATTCGGCCCTGCTTATGGCACCCTACGCTTCAAACCGGCGGACGACTATTATCACCCTGTTTTTGAGGGGCCCGATAAGCTCCGTTTTGAGAAGAACAAGCCACTTACATTGGCCGTTCTGGCGTTTTCTGATCAGGTCTGGCCCTCTTCCCAACCTGGACCTGCCTTCGATAAAAAAGGTGCACTTAAGCCAGAGGCGCTGCAGCATGGCGACATTTTCTTAGTGCAGCTTGAGTTTACGGACTCGTTGGCACCAATAGAGTGAAAGACAAATGTAGTTAGAAAGGAGCCACGATATGGCAGAGTTAAAAGCGGGCTTCGATGTGGTACGTAAGCATCACTGGCTGTGGTTATTGCCGGTTGTGCTGTCGTTAGGTGGGCTGTTTCTGAATATGCTGCTGCTAGGGGAGTGGCCGCTGTCCCCGCCTGGTTTACATTTCAAAGCTACCATTCCAGCTTCCATACCTGAAATAGGCAATATAATACCTGGTCCCAATTTAGGGCTTGCATCCGGCTCATTTGGCGTATTTGTGCTTGCTTTAGTAGTAACGTTGTTCAAGACCTTCCTCAATGCAGGCTATTTGGCCGGAGGGGTGCGAGCGCTGAAGGGAGAGTCAGTTGATATGCCCACCTTTTGGGCCGACTGTCAGCATTTCTTTAAGCGCTCGTTGCTCATAGGGCTCTTGCTGCTCTTTGCCGCGCCTGTTTCCTTTGCTGTTCTAGCTGCCATCCATCCTATAGTAGCGCTAGTGGCGGCATTCGTGGCTATTATTTACCTGTTCTTCTGGCAAATCGCCATCGTCTATGAGGACCTAGGTCTGCGAGAGGGTTTCACCCGTGGGCATACGATCATGCGAGAGAACCTGTCCGAAATAGTGCCGCTCCTGTTAATTATCCTCCTTATGAGCGGGGTTGCCAGCCTAATCTTGAGCCCGTTAGCTCGGTACTATTGGGGCCATCTATTAGCAATACTAATCTGGTCCTTTGTAGGGGCGTCGCTTTTCATTGCATTGATTCATCGCTATAGCGAGCTTGCAGGACAGAGACAATAGAATGCATATGAGGTGGTCGGATGCGCAAGTTTAACCTGACGCTGGCTGCCATAGCCTTGGCCTTATTACTACTGAATTGCTCATTTGGTGTTTATCTCTTGCGGCGCCCACTGTTCATACAGAAACCGCTGGATCAGATAGATGCCGGTCAAACAGGCCTTACGGATGGCAAGCCTGCGCAGTATGTACTGAGATACCAGATAGGCAGGATCCCTTTGCAGAAACTTGAGTATAGGCACTACATAGAGCACTACAAAGACGGGAAATTTGTGGAGCGGGTCAACATCTGTAGTGGTAATGCAAACATATTATTGGGTAGTGATTCTTTTGCTGATATTTATCTAGCTTTTGGTTCCGATGACAAACCAAATACTTATTGGCTTGGTGCTGGTCGGCCCTATATCTTTTTTCGAGCTTCGTATGGTATCACCCTGGATGATGCTTATCCATCCCCGGTTCTCATCGGACATAAAAAGCTGCGTTTC
>CALNBW010000343.1 GCA_937874815.1 uncultured Bacillota bacterium
TTACTTAGAGCACAGGAGCAGGCTCCAATCGTGCTTACAGCAAGTACCCCGCAGCTCTACGTTATGCGCATTTGGGCCAACAGCCGGGCATCGGTAAGTCTTCACATGAACCTGCTATCAAATGGTGGCCGCTGGCGTTGCTCCAGCAAGTTCGCCAGCTTCCTCAGGCGTTTTTCGATACTAACTAGCTCCCAGACTATGAAGCCTAGGAACATAAATAAAATAATCTCCATTTTTCTCACCTCAATTCTGGCGCTAGGTTTGATACACTAACCGTTATGCATTCATGTTCGCCATTGCTGACAGGCTCCCCTCTTTTCCTCCAGGGCCCAAGAAGCAGGAGTAGGAACCACACGCCTGGAACTACACTGACAGGACCCAAGCAATAAACGGATCTAAGACGTTCCATCTGCGTTCACGCCCGGCCGAGAAGCTTACGGTGATGATATTGCCCAACCACAAGGAGGTTTCACATGGATCATCAGCATTGCTTTGACATGGCCCACTGTGACCACGGTTACCATAAACCCTATGAACTCAGATAAACCTTCCCCGTATGCCAAAAGGAGCTGAGGAGCCGGATACCGACTGCCGCAAGGCTGCCCCACTAGTGCGCATAGCTGAACGTTACGCGATTAATGGCAGGGCTGTGTTTGGCAACTATTTTTGCGTGGATTAGAGTGCACTTCTATTTTGTCACAGACAGTAAGGGTTGATGGGAAAGGCAGGCATTTGCTACTTTTGTGGTAGAGATATTGGCGAGCCTCAGCTCAGCAATAGGACTTACAGAGTCCACAAAGCTGTTATTGAACTAAGGCCCGTAGTTGCCTGTAAATGAGAGCATATAACCTTTTGTGTAAATGGTCAATAATGCCAACTAGGGAGGTTGATCATTTATGCAAAACACCAGCATCCAATTGGCTAAGGAATTGGCCAAAGATTATAAAACCGCGGAAGACGTTCAGGCCAAACTCCGGGACTTATTTGGCCATACCATTGAGCAGCTACTAGAAGCGGAAATGAATGAACACCTTGGTTATGTGAAGCATAGCTAAGCCGGCGACAACTCTGGCAATAGCAGAAATGGCTATAGCAAGAAGACACTTAAGACCCGCTCTGGGAAGACCGAAATTGCAGTTCCTCGAGACAGAAATGGGGAATTTGAGCCGCAGGTCATCCGCAAGTACAAAACGACGGCTAGCGAACTTGAGGATCAGATCATCTCAACGTATGCACAAGGGCTATCAACAAGGGATATCGAGGACCACATCCGGGACATCTACGGGGTCAA
>CALNBW010000344.1 GCA_937874815.1 uncultured Bacillota bacterium
ACGCAACCGGAAAGGGTAGCAGCGATTAACCCTGCTAGAGCGAGCATCGCCAAACGTTCTGTTTTCATAATTCGCCTCCTCTTCGAATGAAAAAAGGAAAGGGCGGGTTACCCCGCCCTTTCCTCCCATCAATGGCCGCATATAACCCTGTATTCTGGCGACTCCCAAACATCGCTTATCCCGCAGCTATTGCATTTCCAAACAGTTATAACCAGGCGTCGGTCTAAGTAGTCATACTCGGAGGGTTTTATCGGGCACCTCTGCTTACCGATACGCTCCCAGTCTGTGTATTTGTCACCTTGGCGTATGAGTTCGCCATCATCGCAGTAGCTACAGGTTGGTCCGCGAGCAAAAGCTGGCAATGCAACAACACCTATCATCAGGAGCACGAGAAAAGCCACGGCAATCCTTTTATTTCGCATATCTTCACCCCCCTTTTATCCCAGTAACATGTCAAAAACAGTATACCATACCTCCATGTGATTTGTAAGGTTTATTGCAAAAGATTTTACTGATGGTAAATGTGATATTTAAGAAGCAGAGCATATCCTTCCGGTTACCAATATAACCTTTGGATCGGCTGGCTAGGGCCATAAGAGAAAGACAGTTTTGCTGCTGGGCCAAGCTTGCGTGCTAGGTTTAGCAATAGCCTGTGGGGTTATTTGTTATAGCCTTTCGCGACTCCACTTCATTCAAACCCCTAGCAACTGCAACAGAGATAGTGTCCTTATGTACATCCAGTCCAACAAACGTGATAGAACACATGTTGAGGCCTCCTTAGCTTGTAGCTCTATCTTGGGTTTGTTACTGACAAGACCAGTATAACCTACGCATCGCTAACCGGAGGCCCTTCCATTTTATCTATCTCCGGTACCAGGCCACACGCACGCGAGCAGGGCATGGCTCTTATCAGCAGTCTCTAGTTACACCTGGGGGGATTTGCGCTAGTGCCTGGCTAAAATCGGTGTATACCTTAACTCCCGGGGGCAGTGCTTCTAGTACTAGCTGCTTGTCGCACCCGCCGGGGCCCAAATCGAGCACAGCTAGGATGCCCCGATCTGAGGCAAGGCGAATGAGACGGCCGAACCCCTGGCGCAGTTTGAGCAGCATGGCAGGAATGTCCACGGTGGCTACTGGGTCTAGGCCAGCTTGTTCAGCAGCTAGCTGTTTGGCCTGGAGCAAGGGATCATCCCACGGGTAGGGCAAGCTAAACACGACAACAAGTGATAAGGCTGCCCCGGGCACATCAGCCCCTTCCCAGAAATCAGTGCCTACCAATACCGAGGGCACATCTTGCCTAAACTGCTCCAGCAACCAGCTTCTCTCTTGGCTTCCTTCCCAGAGGATGCGATAGGGGAAAGGCGCGGGCCGCTGCTTTATATACGCCTGCCATTGTTGCAGCTCGCCGGGTGAGCGCAGCAAAACCAAGGCGCTCCCGCCGTTGGCTTCGATAATACTGAGACAGTGCTCAATTCTGTGGCTGATGCCAACAGTAGTATCTGTATTGTCGTCACCAGTCTGCTCCACTAATTCTAACGCCGGTAGGTAAGCGCGGACCTGGCTGACCAGATCAAACGAAGTCCCCACTTGCGCATGCTGGGCCTCTGGCAGCCCTAACAAATGCTTAAGGCCGGCGAAGGAGCCATTGGCCTGCAAAGTGGCCGATGTGAATATTACCGGCAGCCGCTTACTGGTTAATTCTTGCCCCAAAAGGGCGCTAAACTGCTGGGGTAGAATCCACAATACTTCATCCGCTGCTTCCCACCAGATGACTGGCTGCTGAGTTCCAGCGCCTAGCAGTTGCAGGCCAGCGAGTAGAGTGTCTAGGCGTTTAATGTAGGCATTCAAGTCATATTCTAGGTCGGTTCCTCTGTGTAGCTGGGTCTCAATGGCCAGATTATCGTTTGTTTTAGCAATCCAGTCGCCAAGCACGCGAGCACGGTCGAGCAAGTCACCGCTAGCTGCAACAGTCCACTTGCTTGTTTCCGGGTGGGGGATAACGGCTGCTGTCAGTGCCGTAAAGAATTCTTCTGCTGCAGCTTCGATTCCTTCCAGGCAAAGCAGCAGCGCGGTACGATAGTGGTTGCTATAGAGCAGGATATCGTTCAATATATCGGTTACCGCCTGTGGCCGC
>CALNBW010000345.1 GCA_937874815.1 uncultured Bacillota bacterium
TGCCAATAGCCCTACCGAAGCCACAAATAGCAACAGAAGAAAATCGAAATAGGCTTTATCAATTAGGCCGTTCTGGATGATACGCGCCACATGGGCAGGGGCTGCTTCTATAGCACTACCTGCATGAGGGGTGACAAAAACGCGGTAGACAAGCCAGCTAAGCCCCATACCAGCAAAAAGAGTGCCGGATATGCCTAGTTTAAACTTAGCTATGTTAAGCTTACCTAGATAGTAGCCAAGAAAAATACTTAAACACAATAAAAAAAGAGGATTGGTGAGCAATTCCATCTGTCTCTCATCTCCCGTATGCCCAGTTCTCCTCTTGTTAGTATACCTGATTTTAAGCCCAGCCACCTGCAAATGATAGTCTCTTAATATACAGCTAGAGATCGCTAAAAAAACCGGCCGTTACTTCCCAAGTGCGGGGATCAATCACCGACAGGTCGGGCGTCCGTATGGATAGCCACTCCTCGCGCCCCAGGCGGTGCCCAAGCAAATGGCTATACAAGGCAGTTAGAATGCGTGCGTGGGAAACGATAGCAAAATCACGCCCAGCGTTTTTCCGCGCTAGTTTTTGCACGCAGCGCACAATGCGCTGCTGGGCTTCCTCGTAGGGTTCTAACAGTGGGTGATTCATCACACCCTCTAGGTGGTCGCCCACTATCTGTTCAAACTCCTCACGCTCAAACCCAGCGCTAACTGTCCACATATCACTAAGGTCGTCTTCTGAATGCAAAGGTATTTGCCAGCGGCTAGCAATCAGCTCCGCTGTTTGGGCCGCTAGCAGCTCTGGGCTATGGTAAATCACCTTTACGGAACGCCAGATGCTGGCCTCGGCCACAGGCGTAGCCAGCATAATCCCTTCACGCGATAACGGTAGTAACGATGGATGTAATGCGGGTGCCTCAATTGGTTTGGAGTGGTGCACTACATATAGCTTATTATTCATTAGCTTCCCCCGGTGTCAAGATTACCATGGACTACGCGGGTTAAACACAACCCCGCGCAATACTACCCCCTCCGATGTTTGCTCAAGGAAGGCATAACTTTCACCTGTAAAGGCCTGGGTACGCACTTAAAGGCCATGCGTAGCATATCGTACCAATTTGGTTTGACACCGTATCTTTCGGCCGCCAGTGCGATCATCTCTGCCTCAGTTTTGGCTGCGTGCTGCCAACCTTGGACATCGGCCACAAAGTTCTGCAACATGGTCTGCTGTTCCCGCAATAATTCTTTTCCGCCTACCGGGCCATGCCCTGGCACAACTGTCTCCACATCCCAGGTGCTCAGTTCAGCTAGAGCTGCTATCCAGGTTGGGAAATCGGCTTGCCCCATCCAGGGAGCTCGCCCGTTAAAAATCAGGTCGCCCGTAAGCAAAAGACGCCTCTGCGGCAAATACATAACAGATGCTCCGGGGCAGTGGCCGCCGAAATGTTGCAGTCTAATCTCCTCTCCGCCAGTATGCATATGTAACTGCTCGTCGAAGTGACAATTGGGTAGTCCGGCGCTCACATTGTCAGCTACCATTGCCTCCTGGGCCGCGGTAGAGCTGATAATCCGACAATCAAACAAGGGGTTGCCGCCAATGTGGTCATGGTGTTCGTGGGTGTTAAACACAAACAGCAGTTGCCCTTCAACTTGATTTAAGACCAGGCGACCGCCCTCTTCGCTGGCTTGCGTGTCTACAACGATAACAGCCTGATCTCCGATTGAGATTAAGGTTGAGTTAACAGTACCACTAGCATCACTATAAACCTTGAACCTAGACATTATAATCGCCTCCTTGAACAATGGCTCCTTTACTTATTTCCCCATAGTAGGCTCTCTCTCCTGCTAATACCCACTGAAAAAGCCGCCCGCGGCGGCCAATAACTATCATTGACTTATTGCTCTTGGTTCTTAGCTTGTTCAAACTGCTGCAGGGTCTGTTGGATTTTCTGCATAGGGGCCTGCTCCGTTTGATACCAGCCTTTGCTTTGCACCGCGTTAAACATGGCCGACTGTAGCTCGTGTTCTTCCATAAGGATGTGCAGCATGTCGCTGCGCAGACCGTTATTGCCAGCAGTTTCGTTGCTCGCAACATTATAGGTGTTAGTGAGCTCTTTTTGGCAAGCCAATGCGTCTTTTAACATCATCTCATCAGGCAGCTGCTTCTTGGCCACTAGACTCCCTCCTTGCCTATTTCCCTCGCCCGTAGATGTTTAAGCAAGGTGTCATAGTGGGTTTGGTGTTTGCGGGCTCCTGCCTCGCAAAGACGCTGCACTTCAGAATCAGTAGCTTGCACTGCATAGGCCTGTAATTTGGCAATAGCTAGTTGCTCATGAGCCAGCTGGTCTTCTATCATCGTTAACTCTTTTGTAGTCAACTGGGGGCTGCCTAGTTCGGGCATAGTTCTCCCTCCTTAAGTTCGCTTTATAGATATGGTGTCCAGGATTGGGAGGATTTAGCCAGCATCCAAGGTCTTTAGCTGTTAAACTGATATAGTAGGCGCAGGCCTTGCAAGGTTAGGTGTGGTTCTATATGATCAAGTTGATCTGTAAGAGCGGCAAACTGCCTAGCATCGCTACCCGTTGCTATCACCTTAGCAGGGCCAATTTCTGCTTTGATACGCTGCAGAATGCCGGTAAATAAATCAACATGGCCGTAGAGCAGGCCTGCCTGCAAAGCTTGTACTGTTGTCCGCCCAATGACCTGGGCTGGCGCAGTGAGGTCCACGCGCGGAATGCGCGAAGCTTTGCTTACTAAAGCATCGGCTGCTATCCGCACACCTGGTGTGAGCACGCCACCCAAGTATTCTCCGTTCGCTGAAACCACATCGAAAACTGTCGCCGTGCCAAAATCGACTATAATGGTCGGGGCCTGCCCGTATAGGAAGTGCGCCGCCACTGAATTAGCTATGCGGTCGCCGCTGAGATCAGTAGGTGGTTCGAAACGGATGCGTAATCTGGTTTTGATTCCAGGTCCTACTACTATTGGCGCAGGGAGCGCGCATTGCTCTGTAGCCGCTTCGATTGTGGTTAGTAAATAGGGCGATGCTGTAGCTATGATAGTAGCGCAGATGTCCTGTGGGCCCAAACTGTGGCGTCTGAGGCCGTGTTCAATAAACATGGCATACTCATCCGCCGTGCGGTGCAGATCGCTGGCCAGACACCAAGTAGCTCGCAACCGTTCTCCCGCAAAAATCCCAAAAACTATTTGGGTGTTGCCTATATCTATTGTCATCAACATGGTATTCACCTCCAGTCGTAATGCTTGACGGGCCGCCCGTACTATACTATAATTAGTCGTGTGGCGCAGGGGTGTAGCTCAATTGGTAGAGTAGCGGTCTCCAAAACCGTCGGTTGCGGGTTCAAGTCCTGCCACCCCTGCCAAAATGCCAGTTTTACGGGAGTCAGTCGACTCTCGTTTTTTGTTGCAGCCACGGGGACCGTCGGAGACCGCTGATAAAGGTCGTGGTCCTGCTCGCGCGCGTGTGGCCTAATACTG
>CALNBW010000346.1 GCA_937874815.1 uncultured Bacillota bacterium
CACACGCGCGCGAGCAGGACCACGACCTTTATCAGCAGTCTCTGCCTCTGTTTGGCAGGTATCTTTTGCTCAGCTGTCGAAGTATCCATGGCTCCTCCTAGCAACCTTTCAGTTGCTAGCGGTCGTGAGGTTGCTTATTTCATCATTTATCACTTGGGGGGCTTTTTTATATGGACTGGATCACCGTGGCTGATTTTGTGCAGCAGAATCAGCTGGCGCTCCTAGGCGGCCTGGCAATAATGCAAATAATTGCTTTGCTGCTCTTAGCTATCCTCTGGCAAAGGGACCGCAGGCAATATCTACGCTTGCAACCATTACTTGATCAAGCCGATACAACCAAAAGCATCGCGGCCAACTTAGGGCGTCAGGAGCAACGTCTGGTCGCATTAGAAAGTGCTCTGCAGTCCTTAGTAAACGCACAAGCGCAATTACAGGAAGATCAAGCTTTTGCTGTGCAGCAAGTCGGCTACTATCGTTATAATGCTTTTCCCGACACCGGGGGTGAATTGAGCTTTAGCCTAGTTTTGCTTGATGGCAGGCAAGATGGCTTTGTCCTGACCAGTCTTTACGGCAGACAGGAAGCCCGAGTTTATGCCAAGCAAGTTAAGGCGGGCAGCTCTTCCGCTCGTCTGAGCCCAGAAGAGCAAGAGGCAATCCGGCGGGCTCTGCTCAGCAAAAAACTAGGGAATTAGCAGGATTTTAAGGTGCTCATGGAGAACAAAGGCAGGGCGAACTTTAACATCGCTTGGGGGGATGTCTTTGATGGAAGAAGAGCAGATGTATACCTTAATGGTCATTCCACATGCTAACAGCCCAACGCTTAGCTGGCAGTTTCCCTTAAAATGGGTCAAGATTGTGGGCTTGTCCCTGTCTATTCTTGCTTGTTTTAGCCTGGTGCTTGCTTTTAACTATCAACAAGCCAAAATTGCCGCCCAGGAACTGAAGACGCTGGCTTGTGAGTATCAAGAGCAGCAACAGCAGTTCTTAGTCATCGCTAAGCAGGCAGCAGAACTAGAAAACGACATGGCCGCAATCCGAGAACTGGATGAAACGGTGCGCGACATGATGAAGCTTTCGCCAAAACAGAGTAACCTAGAGACAAGTTTAACACAGGGGCAGGCGCAAGCCACCCGTCTGGCCACAGCCAGCCGCGGGGGACTCGCAGCTACAATTTTACGCACAGAAATGGGCCTGCAAGCAGTACGCGAGTCATTGCCCGATAGTAAAGATGCATTGCAGAGCTTAACCAAAGATATTGCTTCACAACAGGAAAAAGATAGGGCCACCCCTGCCAGTTGGCCGGTAAACGGGCGCATTACCTCCAGTTATGGCTATCGGCTTTCGCCTTTCGGCTATGGTAGACAGTTTCATAGCGGCATCGACATTGGGGCCAAACGGGGTACGCCTATCTATGCCACCGCTGATGGCACAGTAAAATTCGCGGGCTATCAAAGCGGCTATGGGTATGTAGTACACATCTCCCACGGCTATGGCTATACCACCGTTTACGCCCACATGTCTAAGCTGGCTTCGCGCGTTGGGCAAAGCGTGAAGCGGGGCGACGTGATTGGCTATGTCGGTAGTAGTGGTAGGAGCACCGGCCCGCATGTCCACTACGAAGTACGAGTAAACGGCAACGCAGTTAACCCTTGGCCATACATGACTAGATAACAGGGGTGGGGCATAATGGTATTTGGTAAGAAAAAAAGTGGTGAAGTAGCTTTGCTTAAATCGGCGTCATCAGCGGAAGTCGTTACCAACAAGTTGGATACGATTATCGGCCAAGGTGCTACCATCAATGGTGCAATCAAAACGGAAGGCACCCTACGCGTAGATGGTAAAATAGAAGGTGAGATCACTTCCACAGGAGACCTCATTATTGGTGAAACCGGCTTAGTAACAGCCAATGTAGTGGCGCAGAACGTTTCAGTTGCCGGCACTGTCAAAGGTAATATTAAAGCTAGCGGCAAACTAGATCTATTGGCTAGTGGCAGAATTCACGGCGATATTTGTGTCAATGATTTAGCAGTTTCTCAAGGAGCCATATTACAGGGAGAAGTTAGTATGACTAACACTGCTAGCGGAGAACTGGAAGATTAACATAAAGAACCCCGCGCTCGGCAGAATCGGCGGGGTTTTTTCTCTGGATGGGGGCGCAACAATGCAGGAAGTAGTAGCGATAGTTAATCGTACTGCAGGCAGAGGCAAGTGCGAACGACTCTGGCCACAAATAAGGGCCTACCTAGAAGAACTAGGGTTACAACCAAAAGTTGAATTTACCAGAGGCGAAGGGGATGCCACTAATTTGGCTCAGGCAGCTGCTAATAACGGGGCGCAAGCAGTGCTTTCCGTTGGCGGCGATGGCACGCTGAACGAAGTAGTCAATGGGTTGGTCGATAACCCAGATACCACTTTAGGGATTATACCGGCGGGTAGCGGGAATGACTTCGTCCGCTCCCTAGGCATCAATCCGGCTGACTGGCAGTCTGCCTGCCGCGTCATTGCCCGCGGCCACACGCAGGCCGTCGACCTCGGTCAGGTAAATGGGCGTCATTTTATCAACGTTTCTGGGGTAGGCTTTGATGCTACTGTGGTCGATTGTGCTAACACTTGGGGTAAGGCCCATTTCCCCAGTTCGTTAGCCTATGTTGCCGCTGTGTTAAAGACCCTGCGCGAATTTAAGCCCTCCCGCGTAAAAATACAACTAGATGACCAGGAGATCGAGGCTGTCAGCTGGCTGGTCGCGGTTGCTTCGGGCCAATATTTTGGTGGAGGGATGTGGATTGCCCCTAACGCAGATGTGCATGACGGGTTCTTCGATGTCTGCGTACTTAGTGACCTCTCTAAGCTAGCTTTCCTCTTGGCATTCCCTAGTATTTTTAGTGGCAAGCATTTACGAAATCCTGCAGTTAAACTTTATCGGGCACGGCAAGTCAGCGTTACTGCTGATCGCCCCATGCTAGTGCAGGCCGACGGGGAAGTAATCGGGACCACACCCATCAGTTTCACAGCGCGGCCAGCTAGCTTACGAATCTTTTGTTAATCGCGGTTGCGGGCATAATTGCTTTCTTTTAGCCACAAAATAGAGATGTTCCTTGGCAATAACAAGGCATTTGGGCTAAAGGAGGCGAGAGTTTGCAGCAAGCAAAAATAGCAGTCGATGAGAATCTTACTCCTGTCCGCTCTCTCTTAGAGCAGGCGGGGTATCAGGTAGTTTCTATTGCCGATATGAGTTCTGCCGATTGTGCTGTAGTTACGGGCGGCTCCGACAATGTTATGGGTATCCAGACCACCAGCACCAAATCAACTATTGTTGCTGCCCCAGGCATGACGGCAGAAGAAATCGTGGCCATGGTGGAAAACAGTCTGCGCTGAACACGAAGCAAGGGGCTGTTCCGGTCAGGAACAGCCCCTTTTCGGCTAGACTGGCGATACTATGCGCCGCAGTGTCAAGTTTGCCAGGCCGTGAGCGAGCCCTTCCGCAATCACATCTGCTAAACGCGTTATCAGGTACAGGCGCGTGTTTTGCAGCACCAGATAATCCATAAAGCCACCCACATTGACAATCCCCGTAATAAACAAATCACCTACCGCCGGCAAATCTTTATTTACTCCTGCCCCCGGCTTCAGCGGTCCTTTTCCGATCATGATGTTGCCCACATTATCTATCCGGCCCAAACAAGCGTCGATAGCGATAATCAGCGATTGCTTGTGCCGCGCTTGCAGTTGTTCTAATGTCTCCTGCAGATTAGTGGCATGTACCGGGTTCTCCAGCGTGCCATACACATGCACGTGATGTAGGCCACTTCTCTGTAAGCGAGTCCCGATTAACGGCCCTAAAGCATCGCCGGTACAGCGGTCGGTGCCGATGCACAATACGACAACGTCGTCTCCTTCGACAAGAAGACTAGTAGCCAGCTCGCTGACGAGGACGGCTAAAGACATGCCCGAATTGAAATCGTCCACATGCAATCGGTATTCTTCAGTCTTACGGTTGAACAAAACCTTCTCTCTCGCCAACTGGCATACCTCCCATATTCCTGCTGTTTGAGATTATGCACCGATCAAAGGTTAGTTATGCCATTCTATGTGCGTTTATCCCGAGAATATACATTGCCTGATAGGGGGATGAACAAGCATGGAGAAGAAACTAACTGCTAGAGCCATTGGCTTAACACTCACTGGCGCCGTAATCGGTGCAGGTTTTGCTTCCGGTCAAGAGATCCGTCATTTCTTCGTGCGCTATGGAGAGTTTGCCGGCTATAGCGCTATCATGAGCATAGTTTTCTTTGTGGGCTTCTGCGGCTGGTTAACCACCTACTGTCAGCGCCGGCGGGTCAATAGTCTAGCCCACCTGTTAGCACTGATGGGAGGGAAACGACTCGGTGCTTTTTTCCTGCATTTACTCAACCTTTTCATGTGGTTTGGCCTCACCGTGATGTTAGCCGGCAGCGCCACTTTGCTGGCCCAACTGTGGCATTGGCCCCGGCTGGTTGGCGCTGTGCTCACCGCACTGGTGGTATACTTCGTTAGCCACAAACAAGTAACAGGTCTCACAGTGGCCAACGAACTCCTGTTGCCTATGCTCCTTTTCCTAGTCCTTTTCTTCCTGTTACGCTCCACCAGTGTTCCTGCCCAGGGCCTACTATTAGCAACGAAAGAAAAAGGCTGGCTATGGTCGGCCCTGCTCTACTTAGGCTCCAACAGTGCGATTCTGTTGGCTACCATACCGGCCCTCATGGTCGAAACCGCTAACCCTCGCGTTTCCTGGCAGGGTGTTTTGCTAGCCGCCGGCCTGCTCTTGTGCTTACTGCTCACCAACATTTTTCTGCTTAAAAAATACGCCGCCCTCTGCGCCGAAGTCGACCTGCCGCTGCTACCTATCGCTCAGCATCTGCTACCCCAATTGCCCTGGGTTTATGGCTTGGTCCTATTCATTGCCCTTATTACCACCGCCTTTGCCAATGCCCTCAGCCTTAACCAGTATTTTGAACAAGTGTTGCCCCACTCCGCCAATAGGGCTCTGCTGGTGGCCGTTTTCGCCGCGACTTACGTAGCCCAGCAGGGCTTTGGGCGACTGGTGGCTGTGCTCTATCCCCTTACCGGTTACCTTTGCTTGGCTTTTTACATCATTAGCGGCTGCCGCTGGCTGATAAGCTTTGACAGTCGTTAGTTAAGTGAGTTAGGATAATGCTATGGAGGTGACGGCTATGTGGGATGAAGAAGAAGAGATAAAACCTGTACGGAGTAAGAAAGTGCTCATAGCTGCCGGTACCGGGCTAATCTTACTGCTTTTAGCCGGCTGTATTTTCTTATTTCCTTTTGGTTTTGTCAGCCAGCCAGCTTTGAGTTTCAGTAAGCGGGAGCCGAGTATAGCCGCCTCTAAAACATACATTAATCCGGGTGAAATGCTGGCCCTCACGGGCGATGACCTAGGCTTTTGGCGGGTTTGGACAAACCCCTAGTAGATATCAACGGCCGGCAGCTCATTCTGGCCGATAGTGATACTGGACAGGTTTTCACCATTGAGCAGGGCAAAGGTGTCACCCACTCCACAACGGTTGCCGGGCAAATAGAAGCTGTGGCCATCGCTGAGACCGGCCAGTGGCTAGTTGCTTATCGTCCGGCAGATGCTGCGCCCGAATCATTTGATTCGGAGCTGGCCTTTCATAGCCCCGATGGGTCCGAGTTGTTTAACGTATCCTTTGTTAATGCCCTGCCTTTCACGGCTAAGCTCAATCAGAATGGAACCCAATGCTACATTATGGTCAACAAGCTGACGACGGCAGGCCTAGAGAATCATCTGCTTAGCTATGCTGACACCGGGCAACTAGCCTGGACAGCCCAGTTACCAGCTGGGCCTCCTATCGGTCTAGCAATCAAACCGTTTGCTGATCGCATTGCTGTCGCTGTGGGTAAAACAATCGTCTGCTATAGTGGAGCGGGACAACCCCTCTGGCAGCATGTAGCTCAAGGCATAGTCCAAGATATTGACTTCCTGGGGCAAAGCGATCAGCTGACTTACAGCAGCCAGAAGGTATCCGTATTTTCCTTTCAGAAACAGTCACTGGTCACCACTCTTTCCGAGCAAGGCACTTCCCTGTGGCAATACGAAGTCAAGGGGTCAGTGCCCCGTGTGGCGGGCGGGGATAATACCCTCTGCGCTTTTATCACTAACAATATTGGCGCACACAGCATCGGTAGTGACGGCCAGGTAAGATGGTCTCAGAAATACGCCAAAGGCGAACTCAACCCGAATGAACTGGAAGCAGATCTGGCCATCAGCGGTAGCGGCACCGTGTTGGTGCAGCTAACAGATGGCCGCATGTTTGTACTACGAGGCGAATAAGCTGGCACCAGGAGGTGCCACTTATGAGTCAGATAGATCTTTTAGTAATTATCCTCATTCTATGTGGTGGCTGGTTAGGATCTTTGCGCAGCATGGCGCGTAACTTCACCAGTTGCGCCAGCACCATACTAGGGCTGGCCATAGCCAGCCTCTATGGAAACAGTTTAGTTGGTCTGTGGTCGCGCTGCTTCCAGCCTTTATCGATCAGCAGCCAATGGCTGCCCACGTGGGCTACTACCGCCAGCACTAATTCTGCCCACTGGCAACAGGCTGCTCTACTCTGGCTAGAGGAATTGCCTTGGCCTGGCAGCTTTAAGCAATGGATCGCTACCTCCTGGGATCAATTAGCGGCCAATAGCGATGTTGCGGCCTGGGGACAAGTTGTTGAGCAGGCTTTTTGGCGGGGGCTCACTAATGTATGCTCTTTCCTCACAGTAATGCTATTAGTGAAACTAGTGGTTGCTTTCTTGGCCAAAATTAGTCTGCGCTTAGCTTATAACGACAAATTTGGCACCAGGTGGCCCGGGTTTCTCATTGGTGCCCTCCAAAGTGCTATTTTGGTCTTTCTGATCGTCGCTCTAGCTATGCCTTTCTTGTTAATTAGTGAACGAACGACACCTATGCTTTGGCCTTCGTTCACTTTTGCATTTGTAAAAAGGCTATTTGGGCATTTTATTGTCAGTTAAGGAGATTGTCCATGCATATCCTGATCACTTTTGATTCCACTCATCATGCGCTGGCAGCCGAAAGTACACTGCTGGAAGCTAACCTGGAGCCCGATATTCAGCCCATTCCAAGGGAACTAAGCGCCAGTTGTGGCTTAGCTATTGCCATACCGCCCAGTGCCCGCGAGCAGGCCCTACAACTGCTACACCAGGGTGCTATAGCCTATCGCGCTACTTACCGTGTTAGTTGCCAAGACGGGAGCAAACGGAAGTGCTGCTACGAGGAGGAGGCCTAGGCATGGGGGAGGGTAATGCTCTCCGGCTTAATTGGCCGCTCATCTGGGATAACCTGCGGGCTATTCTTTGGTCTGCCTTACCCGTGCTGGGAAAGGTTCTACTGATATTGGTCTTGACCAGGCTGCTGCTAAACGCGTCCAAGACCTTCGTTCGGAAGCTGTTCCTCCCCGAACGGCGACGCATGGCTATGGATCCGCAAAAGGCAAGAACACTAGAAACCCTGTTACAGAGCACTTTGCGCTACCTGCTTTATTTCATCGCCGGCATCACCATCTTGGCTACCCTGGGTGTGAAGACCGAATCCTTACTAGCCAGTGCGGGTGTGGTCGGTGTGGCCATTGGCTTCGGTGCGCAAAGCTTAGTGCGCGACGTATTGACCGGTTTTTTCATCATTTTCGAAGACCAGTTTGCCGTTGGCGATTACATCGAGACAGGCGGCTTTAGCGGCTATGTAGAAGAGATGGGGTTACGCGTTACCAAGCTACGCGATCCTAGCGGGGTTGTGCACGTTTTGCCCAACAGCGAGATCAGCAAAGTATCCAATCATTCTCGTGGTAACCGCACAGCCCTTGTTGATATAGCGGTAGCCTATACAGCTAACGTTGCCAGTGTACAAGCTATCCTAGAAGCGGCTTTAGCTGACCTAGCTCAGCAACTTGATACCATAGTGGAAGGGCCCAGAGTGCTGGGCATTATCAATCTTAGCCCTTCGGAAATGGTCTGGCGGGTTTGGGCCCGTACCAAACCAATGCAGCACTGGTCAGTAGAGCGGGAGATCCGCAAAGCACTGAAAACAGCCCTTGATGAAGCTGGTTTGGAGCCACCTTACCCGCATACTATCTTGCGCCGAGAAGGGAGCGAGCAGTAATGCCTATGCAACTTTTTGTTGGTGATGTGGTAGCGTTAAAGAAGCCCCACCCGTGTGGCGGGCACAATTGGGAAATCCTCCGTACCGGCATGGATTTTCGTATCAAGTGTTTGACCTGCGGTCATAGTGTCATGTTGCCGCGCACCAAACTAGAAAAAGGTATCAAGAGCATAGTTAAACAGGCGAAAACTGAGACGGTTGAGCCGGAGTAAAATACTCAAATTGCTTGTTGTCAGCCAAGTATGCTATAATATCCAGGTTAAATACCCGCTCCACACTTGCTTGTGGGGCCTTATGTCCGTGGGAGGAGGTGCAGATAATTATGCGACAGTATGAGACCATGTTTGTCCTCAGGCCTGAGTTCGATAAGGAACAGGCCCAAGCGCAAGTTGCCCGTTTCGTAGCAGTCATTGAAAACAATGGCGGCACTATCGAAAAGGTCAGCGATTGGGGCAAACGACGTTTAGCATATGAGGTGAAGAAATACCGCGAAGGTATTTATACCTTAATTAACTTCCAGTCGGAAGCCGCAGTGGCTACAGAACTAGAGCGCAACTTTAAGATCAGCGAAGATGTTATTCGCTATCTAATTGTGCGTAAGGATGAAGAGTAATATTTTGATGGGGTGATTTAGATGTTGAACAAGGTCATCTTGATCGGCCGCCTGACGCGTGACCCAGAGCTTAGCTACACTACTTCCGGTATCGCTCGACTCAAATTTACGCTTGCTGTAGATCGTAATTATACGAACCAGCAGGGCGAACGTACTGCGGATTTTATTAACATTGTCTGCTGGCGTCAATTAGCAGAGCACTGTAATAAATATCTGCGCAAAGGTCTGATGACGGCTGTTGTTGGACGCCTAGAAATCCGTTCTTTTGAAGGAACCGACGGACAACGGAGGACCATAGCAGAAGTAGCAGCAGATGAGGTTCGTTTCTTAGAATGGCCGAAAGATGGGGCAACCAACACACCCCCAGAACCGAAGAACAACTTCGAGGATTTTGGTAGGGAGATCAACCTCAATGATGACGAGGATAACGATCTACCGTTCTAGTTACTAGCAACGTTTTAGCGTTGCTTTTTGAAGGAGGGAAAAAGATTGCGGCGAAGAGGTCGTAAACCCCGCAAAAAGGTTTGTAGCTTTTGCGTGGATAAAGTAACAGACATAGATTACAAGGAGTTCAACAAGCTAGGTCGCTTTTTGACCGAGCGAGGCAAGATTCTGCCACGACGCATTTCTGGCAACTGTGCCCGCCATCAGCGTATGCTCACCCGCGCTATCAAGCGCGCACGTAATATTGCCTTATTGCCATTTACGTCTGAATAGCATTTTGCTCTAGCCACAAAAGGCTGTTGTATTAGCTTTGAGGCTGCGGGGTACTTGCTGTAAGCACGATTGGAGCCTGCTCCTGTGCTCTAGGTAAGTACCCCGCAGCCTTTATTAGCTGCAACAGCCTTTTTGCGACGTCGCGGCAGGAATTCTTCTTCCTTTTCCCGAACAGAGTAGTCTGGGGGTGGCGCGCATGTATAAAGAACAGGATTTTGATATCGGGCGAAATATCAAGGCCATTGAATGGTTGAAGACCGAAATAGTGGTTAATGCCGGGCAAGTTTGCCGGGCCCTACAAAGTGCCAAGGATGAACTGGTGTTGCAGGCACTGGCGAACATCATGCTTTCCTGTTACCTATTGGCGCGACGCATGGGCGTCAGTTTTAGCCGCCTGGAACTCGAGGTGCAAAGGCGAACCAAGCAAGCCCAGACAGATGGCCATGAGCTAGAGCAATGGTATAATGATTTATCGAACCTAGCTGAGCACCTAGAGGTTAGGAGAAAGAAATGAGGGCTTGCGCTATCACTAAGGATCAAATTTTACAGATGCTGAAAATCATAACGATCTATGCCGTTGGCCTATTAATCGGTGCCGCTAGCGGCTTCTTGCCCCTATTTGCCCTATTGGCCGGGTTTCCGATCTTAGTGGCTCGCCAGAAAGTGGGCCTGGCTGGGGCCCGTATCATGGCCCTAGCTACTCTATTAATAACTTTGCTGCTGGTTGACCCAGTCTCCTTCGTCTTTGTGGGCCTAGGAGTAGCTGTTGGTTATAGTTTGCTGGCTTGGCGGGGGCAGGAGCGCAGCCTTGGCTCAGCTTACCGGCTCAGCTTCTTAGGTGGAGGTATTTGGTTAGCGGTCAGCAATTGGTCAGTCGTTTTACTAGAGCAGCGTAACCTGCTCGCCGTCATCAACGAGGTAGTGGCAAAATCCTTTGCTCTTTTACAGGAGAGTATGGCAGCCTTAGAGATATATACCCCCGAACAGATGGAGCTCATCAGCAAGTTTAGCGAACAAGCGGCTCCCCTGTTTAACGAAAACTGGCTCACTATTGCTTTCATCTTCATTTGCTTAAGCACCACGGCTTGTCTCCTGTTGCTAGGGCGCTATGAGCAGGCGATAGCTGTTCGCTTGGCCAACTGGCGCGACCTCAGCGCCCCGGGCTGGCTGGCAATAATTACTGTGCTGGCGTATGCCTTAAAGCGCCTCGCCCCCGGGACGCTGTCCTGGTTAGCTAATAATACCTTAGGCATAGGCAGTTTTGTGTTGTTTCTTGCTGGTTACGCCCTGATTTATTTCTACATGCGTCATCTCCACTTCAGTAGAGCGATTGGCATTCTGTTTACTGCCTATCTACTCTTGAGCCCGTGGTTAAGACCAATATTAACACTGATAGGCACCTTTGATGCCTTGTTTGACTACCGGCATTTCGCTAAAGCTAAAATTGAACCCCAATAATTTGAGGAAGGTGAGCTTATGCAAGTACTGCTGTTAGCAGATGTGAAGGGATTTGGAAACAAAGGAGAGATCGTCAACGCCAGCGATGGCTACGCTAGAAATTACTTATTTCCTCGCAACTTAGCCAAAGAGGTTACCCCAGCCGTGTTAAAAGCGGTAGAACAAGAAAAAGACGCCAAAGAGAGGCGGCAGGCCCGGGAAGAGCAGGAAGCGGCCGAGCTGGGCGCTAAACTGAGCCAGTTGACCGTGAAGTTGACGGCTAAAGCCGGTGAAGGCGGCCGTTTATTTGGTTCTATTACTAGCAAAGATATTGCCCAAGCCCTCGCCCAGCAGAAAGTCAAAATTGACCGGCGCAAAATTGAGCTGAAGGAACCAATTCGCTCCTTAGGCACCACTGTTGTACCAGTGCGGGTTTATCATGACACTGTCGTTTCACTCCAGGTCGAAGTTCTCAGCCAAGACTAAGCGAGCGCAAGGAGGGGAGGGAGAGCATGGATGATCTCAGGCTACCCCCGCATAACCTAGAAGCGGAACAGTCGGTGCTGGGCGCGATGCTTATTGATAGTGAGGCCGCGCCCATTGTCGCTGGCATTTTGCAGGTCAATCATTTTTATCGCGAAAACCATCGTCATATCTACGAGGCGATGTTACGACTATATACTAAAGGCGAGCCTATTGATCTAATTACCCTCAGTGACGCTCTAGCACAGCGCGGGCTTTTAGAACAGGTAGGCGACGTACAATACCTGACCCTATTGGCAAACCTAGTGCCCTCTTCCGCTGTGGTCGGACACTACGCCCAAATCGTGCAGAGTAAAGCTATTTTGCGGGACTTAATCAGTGCCTCGCAGCAGATTTCTGCCGCCTGCTATCAACAAGAAGAGGTAGCCACCGTTTTAGAAGAAGCGGAACGCCTAATTTTCCGGCTCAGCCAAAGTCGCGTCCAGCGCGACTTTCGGGGTATGCCGGAAATTATCGCTGAGGTTTACGATCGCATTGCCCAGATGGTGCAAAACAAAGGCAGTGTCTCCGGCCTGGCAACCGGCTTTCGCGAGTTGGACGAACTCACCTCGGGCCTGCAACCATCGGACCTGATTATTATTGCTGCCCGCCCTAGTGTGGGTAAAACAGCCTTTGCTTTAAACATCGCCCAGCATGTGGCTATCCGCCAAAGGCAAGCAGTTGCCTTTTTTAGTCTGGAAATGGCGGCCGATCAGCTGGCCATGCGTATGCTTTGCACTGAGGCTCGGGTGGACGGACAAAAAGTGCGGAGCGGCTGGCTCGACGCCAACGACTGGGCGAAAATCAGCGAAGCTAGTGACACTTTAGCAGAAGCCCCAATTTTTATTGACGATACCCCAGCTCTCACTGTCATGGAAATGCGCTCTAAAGCTAGGCGTCTAAAATTAGAGCATGATATTAGCTTGATCATCGTAGACTATTTACAGTTGATGCGGGGTGGCGGACGGGTGGAGAGCCGTCAACAGGAAG
>CALNBW010000347.1 GCA_937874815.1 uncultured Bacillota bacterium
AAACTCGCCTAAGCTCAAACAGTTGGCCGCTTTTAACCGTCGATGTCTAAGCACTCTTTATTAGAGGCCCCAATGCGCGATACGCAGGACCAACGACCTTTCCCTGTGATCGATGGGGGGCTTTGTTAGTATTTTCGGGACTCCTCTGGCTACAGCGCTTTAGTTTGACCGCAGCCTTTGTAAGGCTTGGGTAACAGGTCATTCCTTACTCCTGGGCGTCTTGGTCCAAGCAGTAGGATGCTTATTGACGCTTTTTAAGACAAGAGCGCTGGTAAAGGGCACAGGAAAAAAGAACGATGCTAGCGGCAAGAATAATAGTTGCGCCACGGCCGCGCAACGTCCGTGCCAAGTATGGGGCCGGGCCGCCAGGTCGAGGTGCTTACGATAGCGAAAGAAAGCATAGAAAGTGAAACTGATATAAACCAAACTGAGGGCATTGATGACATGGCGAATGCCATTAGGCACCACTTCCGCGTCAACTTGCCCGAAAAGCCACAGAATCATAATCAGAGGCGGAATCAAGGTGGCGCATTGAAAAAAGCTCCATTCTACAGGCCCTTTAATCATTAGCTCCCGCATTAAAGGGCGTTTCTTTTCCCGCGGATAGGTTTCGTCCTGCGAAATCTTATCCATTACCTGCAAAAAGCCAGTGCCCCAACGTAGGCGCTGCCGATAAAACCCCTTCACCGTGGCCGGTGTCTGTTCACTACTTGGGTAAGGCAAATATTCCGGCCAAGCCCCGGTCTGCAGATAAGCCCGCGTGCCTAGTTCCAGATCTTCTGTTAAAATACTAGAGTCGTAACCCCCCAGCTCGTCCAAGAGTTGGCGCTCTATATAAAGGTTTGTACCGCCCACGAAAGGCAAGCGCCGGAACATAATGGGCAAGTACCAATCATGGGAAACCGTTTGATAGAGACCGGCGAGCTTACTTAAGGGGCCAATGTCATAGAAATTGCGGACTTGAAAAGCCGGCCCCTGAAAGATGCGCACCGGCTCCGCATCGGTCAAACGCCTGTAGGCGATATACAAAAGCACATTGGGGTCTGGGCGGCTTTCCGCATCATAGAACCCATACATGACTGTGCGCTCGTCAACTGCTAACGGTAAAGCATAGTTCAGGGCTCGTCCCTTAGTTGACGGCACTGAATGCCCCAGGCACTGGCCGTTGAATTTGCCATCGAAATCATCCGGAACTTCCACGTGTTTGATCAGCGGCTTATTTGGCTCAGCATTAAGCTCAGTGCTGACTTGCTCCACTATCTGCTGGGTGGACGGAAAACAGAACTGATAGATCTCGACCAAGCTCTCTCGTAAGCTAGCGGTCGCCAGCATGTCGGCAATGATTTGCTGTACCGGGTCGCCCACCATTTTAGCCAAGCGATAGACTATTTCCTGGGTAATACGATGGTTAGCGCGAGCACTATAAAGCACTACGTTTTGCATCAATGCACCGTGGTCATTTCCTGTCCAGCTAGCAAACAGTTGAATGATGGGGACTGCCAAGCAGAGATAGTTGGGATAAATACGTTCTATTTCCTGGTCCTTAAGCTCGGGATAATAACGCCTAAAAAGACGGTATACGCGCTGTAAACTGATTTTACCGTTTCCTTTAAGAATGCCGGAGGTCAACTCATAGAGTAGTAGGCGAGATTGACCAAAAGGCTCATCGGCCAAAGTAGGCGGTAGTAGCCAAGGTTCAGCGGAACAGGCCTGGTCTTTGTACTCTGCCAGGCATAGATCTGCCAATAGCCCTACGGTTAGTTCCTGCACGTGAGGCCGCAGTTGGCCCCGCCAGTTGCCATTGACAGCGTGCTCCAGGAACTGCACGGTGTCCAGGATGAAATTATTCTGGTCATTGGCGTTCTGCATTCTTTCCTTGGCATCGGTAACTACAATCACTTCAAATCGCTGTGGATCATAGCTGAGCTCGGCCATATGCCGTATCGTTTTCTCAATTACCTCTGCTTCGTTCCTAGCTGGCACTAATATCGAAAGAAACGGTAACGGCTCTTGACGTTGCCTCGCTAGTTCCTGTACTTTAGCTAAGGACAGCTCGGGTCGTTTTCGCCAGAACCTGCCCTCTGAATATTTCTTCCAGAAGAAGAAACGCGCAAATAAAAGGAAGAAAAACAGATACATGGCTACGGCAAACAGATAAACTAATTCTGGGCCTGACAAATACATCACCCCACGACGTTTTTGGTCCGCTGTTAGTGTGCTACTGCAGCCAGCAAAATATGTCCAGCCAAGACAAAATTGGTAATTGTAGCAAACAACAGCTGGTTGGGGCTAGTGGCAACGCCTCTAGGACCACTGAAGGAGGCCCTAAGGTTTTGCGGTAAGGTCGTTGGTTCTGCGTAAAGCGCATTGGGGCCTCTAATAAAGGGAGCTTTTGAGGAAAGGGGACACACCTC
>CALNBW010000348.1 GCA_937874815.1 uncultured Bacillota bacterium
TGCGGAGGAATGTCCCCAACGAATGACGGTTAAAGGCGGCCAACTGTTTGAGCCTTGGCGAGTTTTGGCCGCTTCAGTCGATGGCTAAGCTCCTACCTACAGTAACCAGGCCACGCGCGCGAGTAGGACCACGACCTTTATCAGCAGTCTCGGACGGTTCCATCTGTTCACTTGCCGGCGCACATGAGCTCGGCGATTGCAGTAGCCCCCCTACCGCGCCAATTCCATCAAAGCCTCAATCGCTGCCTCCACCTCGGCCTCAGTCGTCGCGTAGCCAACGCTAATGCGGGTGGTGCCATGGGGATAGGTGCCGAGGGCTTGGTGCGCCAAGGGGGCGCAGTGCAGGCCAGGGCGAGTAAGAATGCCATACTCGCGCTCCAGTGCCATTGCCAGCTCCGCTGAATCGAACCCCTCCAATGCTACTGAGAACACTCCCATACTGCTATCCGGTGTGTATAGCGTTAAGCCAGGCACTTGCTTCAGCCCCGCCCGCAGTTGCTCCGTTAGCGCTGCTTCCCTGGTACGGACAACGTCCATGCCTATTTGGCTCAAATATTCTACGCTGGCTCCCAAGCCGGCGATGCCAATCGTGTTAGGGGTGCCGGCCTCCAGGCGGTCAGGCATAAAGGTAGGTTGATGAACTTCATGGGAAATGCTGCCCGTCCCGCCCTCACGCCAAAAGGCCAGCTCCACATCCGGGCGTACATAAAGCACCCCAGTGCCCTGCGGCCCCAGCAAGCTCTTGTGCCCACTACAAGCCATCGCTGCTAAGTTGAGGGTCTGCACGTCAATCGGTAGTACGCCGGCCGATTGGGCCGCATCGAGCAGCAGCTTCACCCCTCGGTCACTGCAGATCTGGCTTACGGCCGCAATATCGATTATCGCCCCAGTTACATTCGAGGCGTGCGTTGTTGCCACCATTGCCGTCTCTGGCCTTATCGCCTTGGCGAACTGTTCCGGCTGCACCGTCCCCCCCTGCAAGCCAAGCACCGTTAGTTCAATTTTGCCCGCATTCCTTAAGGCGTAAAGCGGACGGAGCACGGAATTGTGTTCCAGACAAGTTGTGATCACATGATCGCCTGGCCGCACCATCCCCTTGATAGCCATGTTTAGGGCATCAGTAGCGTTCAGCGTGAACACAATCTGCGACGAACTGGGCGCATTAAAGAATTTAGCAACGGCGTGGCGTGCTTGATGAATCAGCCGAGCCGCGTCTAACGAGAGGCTATGTCCCGAGCGCCCCGGGTTGCCTGATTGCTCCAGCGCTAACAGCACCGTTTTTTTCACTACCTCAGGTTTGGGCCAAGAAGTGGCTGCCTGATCAAGATAAATTTGCTTCAATGTCTATCTTCCCTTCACAGGTCCATAAGTAGGTCGCGCTCAGCCCTGCTCTGCCAAAACCGCCAAGTTGAGCTTCCTTCCCCTCTATCTGTCATGGATATTATATGGCTAGCTTATGAGTAAAACAAGCGAAGGTTATACAAAGCGGCCCTAGTACACCTAGACACTGCCGCGCGTAGCTCAATTTAGCGTGTCAACTCATATAAGAATGTTACCCAAGCAACCCAGATCACTCATATAAGA
>CALNBW010000349.1 GCA_937874815.1 uncultured Bacillota bacterium
GTATCTGCCAATGACCGGGGACAGTGAGCAGATACTCCGACTCGGCCTCAAAACCAGGTAGGAAGAACTCTTCGGCCACCGCGGCGTTCGTCCAGGCTTGCCACTGACCACCGAGGTCATATTTAGGCATACTCTCACCTCATTTCTCGCGAAAACCATCCTACCGCCAACTAGACCTATAGCAGTGCCTCAAGGGCCGACATAAACGGCGGATAGATAACGCCTTTTTCAGTGATTAAAGCCGTAACCAAACGCTCCGGGGTGACGTCAAAAGCCGGATTCCAGACACGGGTCGCTTCCGGTGCCAAGCGCGTCCTACCCACATGGGTGACTTCACTGGCTTCCCGTTCCTCTATAATAATCTCCTCGCCCGACTTAATGCTTAAATCGAGGGTAGACAGGGGGCAGGCTACATAAAAAGGAACTTGATGCTCTTTAGCCAGCACGGCCAGCGTATATGTGCCTATTTTGTTGGCGACATCACCATTGGCAGCAACCCGATCAGCGCCAACAATAACCAGATCTACCCTGCCCTTAGCCATCAACCAGCCGGCCATGCTATCCGTAAGCAGTGTCACCGGGATGTCGTCTTGCATCAGCTCGAAGGTGGTAAGACGACTGCCCTGCAGATAGGGCCGGGTTTCGTCAGCAAACACCTCCACCTGCTTACCCTGCTCAACGGCAGCACGAATGACGCCCAGAGCAGTACCATAGCCCACGGTCGCCAAAGCGCCGGCATTACAATGTGTCAAAATCCGGGCCGGATTGGGAACAAGCTTAGCACCAAAGCGCCCTAGGGCGCGGTTAATCTCGATATCTTCAGCTGCGATAGCATTAGCCTCTTGTTCCAGGCGGGCAGCTAGCGCTAGGCCAGCTAGCCCCTCACCCGCCGCCAGCATACGCCCTATGGCCCAGGCCAGGTTCACTGCCGTCGGCCGGGTCGCGCGTAATGCCGCGGCAGCGCTAGCCATATTCTCACGACTGGCGGCCGGATCAACAGTAGTAGAAGTCTGCGCTGCTAAGACCAGTCCGTAGGCAGCGGCAGCCCCGATAGCGGGAGCACCCCGCACAATCATCTGTCGAATAGCCAGAGCTACATCCTGATAAGACTGACATTCAACCCAGGTAATGGTAACTGGCAGCTTGGTCTGATCTAGTAGGCGCAGACTGTGCCCCGTCCACTCCATTGCTTGCATTGCTCGCTCCCGCCCTTCTTTACTGCTGGCAGTGCAAAGTACTTCTGCCATTATAGAATACTCTTCGCCATGTCCCCGCTACTTCCTGCTAGCTAGCAGATGATCGAGAGACTGCTTTAACTGCAATACGGGCTGAAACAGGTCCCCCTGGGTGGCAAGGCGCTCCCGCAGGTTAAATATAGTGAAATCGTGCGGACGGATTTGCATCGCCGCCACTTCGTCCCAGGTTACAGGGGTAGACACAGTAGCCCCTGCTCGGGGGCGTATCCCGTAGACCGTGGCCAGGGTTTTGCCCATAGCGTTCTGCAGATAGTCCAAGTAAAGCTTGCCTTCGCGTTTGGCAATGGAGCGCTCCATGGTAGTGATCCCAGGTAAGGCTGTATGCACTGCCTGGCATAAGGATTGCGCTATTTGCCTTATCTCTGCGTAGGTATATACTGGCCGCACTGGAACAAAGATCTGAATCCCGGTTGAGCCAGAAAGCTTCGGGAAACCTTGTAGTTCCCACAACTCCAACCCCTTGGCTACTGCTAAGGCCGTCTCACAGATGTGCTCCCACGTCACTTTCTCCATAGGATCGAGGTCAAACACCATGCATGTTGGATGTGCCAGGTCTTCTGTGCGCGAAAGGAAAGGATGAATTTCGAAGGCACCCGAATTAACCACCCAAACTAAGGAGGCCATATCATCCACTAGGCAGTAGTTGATGGTGCGCCCCTTGTCTGAGGTTATGGGGAAAGTCCTAAGCCAGGCAGGGGCATGAGCCGGCGTGTTTTTCTGATAGAAGGATTTACCCAACCAACCATTGGGGTAACGCGTGAGCACGAGGGGACGTTCCTGGAGATGGGGTAAGAGCCAGGGAGCGATCTCGATGTAGTAGTTAATAACGTCACCTTTGATAATCCCCTCGTCGGGCCACCAAACCTTGTCTAGGTTTGAAACGGAGATTGCTTTGCCGCCAACCATGAGCTGATTCATGCTTGCCCCCCTTTTTGGTGCAGACTACAGTCGGCCCGTGTTGCAGGTAGGAAACCCTGGATCACCGGCGTACGCAGCTTTAGATCCGCTGACCACTCCATGAACTTAATCTGTACTGCTAAATGGGGTTCTACCCACCTTAGCTCTCGATCTCTGGCCTGCGGCACCACCGTGGTAAAAGGGCTCGTATCCGTTTCAGCTGCTTGTAAATAACCGAGTAGTGCCTGCCAATCATCGTTGCTGAGACCACTCCCGGCGCGACCGACATACCTAAATTCCGCATCGTCATATATACCCAGCAATAAGCCGGAAGGTAGACCCGCCCGCAGTGTGTACCCGCCTACTGCGCAAGTAATGTGACGCCAATGCTTTATCTTGCGCCAATCGGATCGGGTTTTTCCAGGAGTGTAAACACTCTGCCCGTGCTTGGCCACGATCCCCTCCCACCCAAGCTTTCCTACGGCGGCGAATAGCTCTTCACCCTGGGGAAAGCTTTCCACAAGGTGCAGTTGCGGGCAATTGTCCGGCCAGATGGCGGCGAGAGCTGATTGACGTCTGACTAGGGGCCAAGACCTGATATCTTTTCCTTGCCAATAGAGCAGATCAAAACCGGCATATGTGATTGGCCATTGTTCTACACCCTGCTGAATAGCAGCAGCCTGAGACCTTTGGTCACGCCTTAAGATCAGGTCAAACTGTGGCTTCCCCTCCGCTAATACGACTAGCTCTCCATCAATCAACGTGCCTGCGGGGAACACTGGGCCTAGTCCAGCTAGTTCAGGATATTGCTTGGTTCTACGAGCCCCTTTACGGTTGATCAACTGCACCCGCCCTGCTTCCCAGAGAGCGAGTATGCGCACGCCATCCCATTTCACTTGAAATATCCATCCGGCCGCGCTAAAAGGGTGAGGCCAAGGAACGGGCTCCATGGGGCGAAAGTCATAGGCCGCCACCTCTAGGCACCTGTATGTCTTTCAGGCTGTTGTTGCTTGTTTTTCTCAACGAGAGCTAGACTGGCTTTTAGTGCCTCCATGAGATCGATAACCTTGCCTGGTTGTTGTGGCGCTGGCACGGCCACCACCTCGCCCGCTATCTTAGCATCAATTATCTTCAACAGCTCCGCCCGATAGTCATCCGTGTATTTCTCTGCAGTAAAAGTGGTCGTCAGGCTTTCTATCAGCTGAGTTGCCATTTGGATTTCGCTTTCTTGCAGCGAAATCTCTCGTTCAGGCGCAAGTGCTTGTGCTGACCTGATTTCATCCGGGTAGAACATGATTGCCAGCGACAAGCATTCTGGCAGAACCCGTACGGCGGCCAGATGCTGTTTGTCTCGCAATACCACTTTAGCAACGGCTATTTTGCCGGTTGCCTCCATAGCTTTGCGCAATAACCAATAAGCTTTCTGCCCCGTATCCGTTACTCCCAAATAATAAGATTTGGAGAAGTAAATAGGATCGATCTCTGCCAGGTTAACAAAATCAATGATGTCAATAGAACGGGTCTGCGAGATGTCAAGGGACTCCAAATCTTGCTCCTCAATGATCACAAATCGCCCCTTCTCGTATTCATAGGCTTTAACCAACTCATCCATTGCCACTTCCTGCTCGCAAGTTGGGCAGAACTTACGATATTGGATTGGGGTGTGGCATACCTTATGCAGGGTCCGAAAACGAATATCCTTATCTTCTGTGGCTGCAAACATCTTTACGGGAACGTTAACTAAGCCAAAACTGATCGAGCCATTCCATAGGCTACGCATAAGAAAACCACCTCCGTAAGGATTTTGTTTTAGCCTAACCGTCGGTGGTTTGCTTTAGTCTTAATGATTAACGATCACAAGGGGCATTACATTCCGGGCAGCCCCGTTTCTGCACCCCAAACTGAGGTTCTTTTTTCAGCTTATGCACATATTGCATGACAGCATCAACAGCATCGGGCTCGCCCTGAGCGGCAACTGTAATAGCGCCCTCTGTGCCAGCAACGCCTCCGGCAGCAACTACGGCTGCATCAACTGCAAATAGGGCAGTTAGAGCCTCGACTTCGGTGATGATCTGCCCCGTACTAACAACAAACATACCACAAGCCATACCGAAGCGCTGATCTATCCTGCCGTGCCCCAAGAAACTGCTAGCAGCCACTACATCTGGCACTAGTTTTTCCATACCGACCGGCATGACCAGGTGGGCACCACTGCCGGCAAGAAAGCCTATAGCTTGCCCAATGGTTCCGCCATTACTAGAGCCCAGCAAAACTCCGGCATTCCCCATCAAGTCAATGGCGTTAGCCCCCTTGATAAACACATCATTGGGCCCAAATTCCTTAATGACTTCCGTCCAAGGCCGTTCCACCCGCTCCCCGTGCACAAAAGCGGCTGGTGCCTGCCTGGTAGCAGGGTCTGTCACACAGGCAACTCCCCCTGTGATCAC
>CALNBW010000350.1 GCA_937874815.1 uncultured Bacillota bacterium
CGCGGGAAGGCGGGGCAGGAACAACCTTCGGCCGCGTGTTTAGTGCAGAGATTAATGAGTTTGCCAAACTGCCCGAGTCAGAAATAGGGCAGGTTGCACTGTTTGCGAATTTGCCTGAACATCTAACCTACCCCGAGATTCAACCGATCCTTTTTCAACGAGTAATAAGCGAACTGGCTAATATTGGCGTCCAAAAAGCCGAGCAGGACCACGACCTTTATAAAATGGAACACGCCTAGAGAAATTGGCTGCTGGCATGGCGGTTGGATACAATATTGGCAAGGAAACCTAAGGAGGTACTCATCATGATTAATCCCACCCTGCGCTCAGAACTATTGGCTCAAGTAGACAAAAGGGGCGAGGAGCTAATTCAGCTTGCATCGCATCTGATTCAGATTCCGAGCGAAAACCCACCTGGTAACTCTAAGCCTATGGCCGAGGCGATATCTGCCTATTTGCAGCGTCATGGTATTACTTCTCGGGAGTTGGTGGCCCCTGGTGAACATGTCAATTTGCTAGCCAGACTAGAAACGGGGCGGCCAGGAAAGCGGCTTATTTTTTGTGGCCATACAGATGTGGTGCCGGCAGGCGACCGCAGCCGCTGGAATTTCTCGCCGGAGAGTGGAGAGGTCAGGGATGGCTACTTGCTAGGCCGTGGCGCCAGCGACATGAAGGCCGGCCTGGCAGGGCTCATGTTAGCTATGGCTATTCTTAAACAGCACGAAGACGAGTTTTCAGGGGAGATCATACTGGCCGCTGCTGACGATGAAGAGACAGGCGGTAAATACGGCGTTGAATGGCTACTAGCGGAAGGCCATTTGCGGGGGGATGCTTGCCTCATTGCGGAGCCGTCATCAGCGCTGTTCCCTACAATCGGTCAGAAGGGATCGGCTTGGACCCGGCTAACCTTCCGCGGGCAGCCAACGCACGGTAGCCTAGCTCCGATTGAAGGAGATAGCGCCACACTCAAGGCGGCGAAAGCAACAGTTGCCTTGCAGCAGCTGTTTAAGATGTCGGTAGCTTTCCCAGAAGATTTAAGACCAGTGCTAGAGGTGTCACGTGAGTATATCCGTCAGAACAGAGCAAACCCGCGTACTGCCGAGATCCTGGACCATGTCAGTGTGAATGTAGGAGTGTTGCAGGGCGGGAACAAGGCAAATATCGTCGCCGACCAGTGTGTGCTGGAAGCAGATATTCGGGTTCCCTTTGGGGCTACTCCGGAGCAAGTGGTAGCTTATATTGACAAGTTGCTGGCTGAGGTAGGGCTGGAGCGAGGCGTTGATTACGAAACTGAGCCGATGGCGTTCCATGGCCCGGCGAACTACACCTTGCCTTCAGAACCGATAGTGCAGGCAGTCTTGCGTTCCATTGAACTGGTGAGGGGCCAGCAGGCTCATGGGGTATTGCAGTGGGCCAGCAGCGATGCCCGCTATTTCCGTCGCTTTAACATTCCTGTGCTGCAATACGGACCAGCCGATTTGCCTTCCATTCATGGCCTAAATGAGCGGGTGCTGGTGGATGAGGTTATTGCTGCAGCTAAAGTGTTCGTGTTGGCTGCCGTTGATTATCTCACTGAGGGGAAATGACGATTAGATAAGGGCTGCTGCACTGGCGTTTAAGCAAAAAGGCGTCATGAGGCTGCGGGGTGTTGCTTAGAGCACAGGCTAGCGCCAATCGTGCTTACAGCAAGCACCCCGCAGCCCTAAGCTATGCGCGTTAGGGTGCGACAGTCCCCTGGGAGAGGATACACATGGTTATTGATAAGCAAGCGTTCATCGAGCAAGTGCAAGCGCTTTATAGGCGTAATCCAGGAGCTACTGCTAACATTGCCTACCATAAATTAGAGGGGCTACTCCAACAGAGTGTTACTTACCAGGTCGATGCCGGGGATACACAAGGTCTTTATGCCCTGCGACAGAATCAGTTGGTCTTTTATTGGTCTAACCAGACGGAGCGCTTCCTAGTGCCTCCAGAGCAACTAGCTAGGTTGAGTTTCCTAGTATTGCATGGCGATTATTATCATCTTGTTGCGGATGTTTTTCCCAATCTGGCAGCTAAAGAAAACTATCCTTTGTTCTATGACTTTGCTTTTCAGCAGTCGCTGCCTGCTTGCGAGCTTTGCGAGGTCACTGACTTCGATTTTGCAGCCGCCAGCGACTATTCTACTGCGGCGCAGATAATCACTGGGACGAACACAGGATATACAGTGACGCCAGAACGGGTGCGCAGCTGGCTAGATGATAGGGCTTTTGATCCTACCTTGTGGTTGCTCGTCAGGGAGCGGCAGACCGGCCAAGCTGTTGGTGTTGGCATCAGTGGCTATTATGCGCCCATGCAGGAAGCTGACCTGGATTGGTTTTTCGTTGATCCAGCTTACCAGGGCCGAGGCATTGGTCGTATGCTCATCGCCGCTACTGTTGCTCGTTGCTCGCCGAAGGCGCACACCATTCGCCTCAGCGGCATTGCAGATGGCTTTTACCAGAAGTGTGGTTTCAAGCGGGGGGATAAATGGTTCATCATTGGCTAATCAAGGGGCTGTTGCGCCTTAGGGCCGAGCGGCGCATGCAAGCACCCCCCGGCCCTTCTTAGCGCCGCTTAATACATCCTATCTATAGTGCGGTAGGCAAACCGAGGCCTTAAACAGGTCGCCATCAATCACAATTGTAAATGTGCCGCCCTGCAATTCCGTTAGACTCTTAGCGATGGATAGGCCCAAGCCGCTACCGTCTCCTTGCCGCGAAGTATCGCCACGAGTGAAACGCTCCATTAGTTCAGCCGGCTCGATATTGAGGGCCGAGGCAGATATATTCTTGAAAGTAACACAGACTGCCTTTTCTAGCTTGGCAGCTTCCACATAGACGCGTGAGCCAGTTAGCGCATACTTGAGAATGTTAGAGAGCAAGTTTTCCATCACTCGCCAGAGGAGTCGGCCATCGGCCTGCACATATAGCTTTTCCTCGGGAATGCTGATGCGCCAATCAAGCTGAGAAGCCTCAAGTTTTTCTGAAAGCTCACCCAGCCCCTGTGCTAGCAACGAACCCACATCTATTCTCTCCGTTTGCATAGCAATATTGCCACTGGCGGCCTTGGCCGCCTCAAATAGGTCCTCAGTTAGGACTTGCAGGCGTTGCGATTTTCGGTCTAGCACGTCCAGATACTTGCCTGCGTTCTCCGAATCAAGGCCTTCGGTCTTCAGTAAATCAATATAAGTGATGAGCGAGGTCAGGGGAGTTTTCAGGTCGTGGGAAACGTTTGTAATCAGCTCGGCCTTCATGCGCTCCGATTTGACCTCGCTCTGCACTGCAGCCCCTAAACCGGTAGCAATGTTATTGATGAGCCGCGCTAGGTTAGCCATCTCTGGCCCACCCGTTTCTGCGATGCGGTAGGACAAATCTCCATTCTGAATGCGCTCTGTCCCCGCAGTGATATCCTGTAGCTCAGCAATCTTCCTTAATACCAGCACCAGTGCGCTGGCATTGGAGATCAGGAAAAGGCCGACGCCGAAGAGCTCTTCCAAGCTGCTCCCTCTGGAATTGGCCATCATGATTATTGATAAACTCAAGGTCACTGCATATGCAGCCAACAGTCCGGCTCCGCGCCAAGCCAAAGGGCCTGATTCCAACAAATGCCGGAGTTGACTAGACCATTTTCGCAGCAGGCGGATTGCCCAGCTTAGTACTGCATACAGCAGCGTATGCCTGATAAGCTCGCCCCGCTTGGCCCGTTTGGCAACCATGCTGCCGTAAAGCAAAACTACGAGAGCAGCAAGCAAAATCAGGGCAGTTGCCAACCACGAATAGACCTGAGTAACTTGCTGAACAGCAGCGGAGCCGAACCCCGCAACTCCAACCCCGCAGAAAAGGACGACAAATATAGGCACAACTAGCCCCACATCGAGGTAGATGTGGTCAAATACGTTAAGGTGAATTCCCTCTTGGCCTGGTCTTTTGCCCGCGGTCGTGAGGGTAAGGGCAAAGCCAATGAGAAACACTAGCACGCCCGCCGCTAGTCTATAGATTCCAGCCATTCCTTGCTCGCGTAGGTCAGCAAACTCCGCTGCTTGGGCCTGAAGCTCATCGGCTGTAATGCCAGCATAGTACGTGCCTTCCACTGCAATTCTTTTGTGTTGGGCGGGCAAGGAAGCAAAAAAGGACTCAGGTTCTACATTGGCCGGAATGTTGGAGACGATCTCGCCATTTCTCGTGGGTGTGAAGCAGTAATGCATGCCGGGAGCGTTCAAGGTCTGCATATGAATGCGATAGTTGTTTAGGTCCGTTTCGATGAACATAGCCTTATGTTGGGCAATAGTCTCCTCAAATTGCACCGTCTCTTGTTCTAGCATTTCCTCCTGTTCCGCGGCCAGGCGGGTAGCTTCAGCCGTGTCATTAGCCCGTTCAGCCCCTGCAATCCAAGCGGCATAGCGCTCGTTGATCTCTGCTACTCGTTGGTTATACTGCTGTCTTTGCCATCTGCTAAAATCCGCGAACTCCATCTGGGTGCTCTGGCCCGATTCGATAAAGGCTTCATCGTGGTAATTATTAATTACTTCATATAGCGAGCTGTTCATGTGTGACAAGCGCGATTTCAGATGCTGGCTATCTCTATAGTCCTGGGGTTCTAACGCATAATCAACCATAGGCAAGTAGGGGAGGAAGGAACTGATAATGAGGGCACCGCCCAGAGCAATAGCAATGGCAACGAGTTTTAGCCAGAACGAATGGCTAATATTTTTCCACTTTATATCCAATACCCCACACCACCTTCAAATACTTTGGTTCTTTCGGGTTCAACTCGATTTTCTCGCGGATGCGGCGAATGTGCACGGCCACCGTGTTGGCACAGTTATGAGCGGCTTCATTCCAAACTTGCTCATAGATCTGCTCTATGGAGAAGACACGACCGGCCTGCTCACAAAGTAGGCGGAGGATCCCGAACTCCAGCGGGGTCAGATTTACTGCTTCCCCATCTACCGTAACCTCTTTGCGAACATCGTCCACG